>DASQPR010000620.1:0-2690 GCA_035643815.1 Micromonosporaceae bacterium
ATGATGTCGTCCACGCGATCGAGGCGCATCATAACGAGGTCTTGCCGCAGACGATCGAGGCTGTCCTGACACAAGCATCCGACGCGTGTTCCGGCGGCCGGCCGGGCGCCCGCCGGGAAAGCCTCGAGGCGTACGTGAAGCGGCTGGAGCGGATCGAGGAGATCGCCGCCGGGAAGACCGGTGTCGAGAAGGTGTTCGCGATGCAGGCGGGTCGTGAGATCCGGGTGATGGTCAAGCCGGAGGACGTCGACGACATCGGCGCCTCGGTGCTCGCTCGCGATGTCGCCAAGCAGATCGAGTCGGAGCTGACCTACCCCGGCCAGATCCGGGTGACCGTCGTCCGGGAATCGCGCGTCACCGAGATCGCGCGATAGCGCGGGCGACGAACGCGCGGTCGCGCCGACCGACCCCCGAAACGGTCAGCGCCGCCCGCGCCGCGCTCGGAGGTAGTCGCTGACCAAGTACTCACCGAGTCGATCGATGTCCGGTGTGAACACCCTTCCACCTGCGCGGCGGGCGATCGCGTCGACGAACCGGGCCAGACCCTCGTCCTCGCCGAGCATGAAGACGTTCAGTGTCGCGCCGTATCGGGTGAGTTCGTCGACCTGAGCCACCGTTGCCCGAACCGTGGCGGCGGTCGTCGGCCACTGAAAGTAGGGCGCGCCGTCCTCGGCGATGTACGCCGTCGGTTCCCCGTCGGTGACGACCATGACGACCGGTTCACTGTCCGGATGCCGGCGCAGATGCCGGGCGGCCAGCATGAGCGCGTGTTGCAGATTTGTGCCCTGCACCCACTCGGGTTCGGCCTCGGCCAGTTGCACCGAGGTCAGTCGCCGGGCGGCCAAATTGAAGCCGATGATCTGCAGCGCGTCCTGCCGGAAGCGCGTCTCGACGAGGTGCGAGAGCGCCAGCGCGGTCTGCTTCATCGGCCCCCAGCGGCCTTCCTGGACCATCGAGAAGGACAGGTCGACGCAGAGCGCCACGGCCGCCGACGACCGGCGTTCGGTCTCCACGACCTCGAAGTCCTCTACCAGAAGCGTGACACCGGCGTCAGCACCGGCACGGGCGTCAGCACCGGCACCGGCACCGTCGTCGGCGTCGAATTCGTTCAAGCCGCGCGGGCGAGCCACGACACCGCCGCGGCGGAGCGCGTTCGCGACCGTACGGGATGCATCGATCGGCAGCTCGTCACCGAACGTCCACGGGCGCGTGAGCCCGGTCGGTTCGTCGGCCGACCCGGTGCGATGGTCAGCGTGGTCGCCATTCGCCGACGTGTCGATCTGCTCGAACACGCGCCGGAGTGCGGTTTCGCCAAGCCGCCGGATCGCCCGAGGGGTCAGCCGCAGGCCGTCCTCGTCGCGAGTGACGTACCCCTGCTGTTCGAGTTCCCGCTCCAGCTCGCGCAGCGCCTGCAGGTCGGCGGCGGCGGCCGAGCCGAGGTGGCGTTCGAGCGTGTCGATGTCGACATCGTCCAGCGGCGAGCCGAGCTCGCTGTCCGATAGCTGCCGATCGAGCGCCTCGAGGTCGGCCAGCTCGGCCACGGCCTCGACGGCCCGTCCGTAGCCGAGTGACTCGCCGCCGGGCCGCATATCGACCGGTCCACCGCGGCCGAGGCCCGGTCGCAGCGCACGGAGGTTGTCGGACAGTTGCGCCATCTGCGACGCGAGGTCGGGATCGGACAGTGCATCGCTCATCAACTGTCCGAGCTGTTCGCGTTGTTCGCGCGTCAGTGAATTCATCAGCCGCTGCGCGGCGGCCTGGCGGCGGGCCAGCGCATCGATGAGTTCGTCGATGTTCTGCGGGTCCTCGGGGAAGAACTCGCCGTGGCGATCCATGAACGCCCGGAACCGATCTTCGGTGTCCTCACCCCGCGAATGCGCTGCCAACAGATCGTTCAGGTCGGCCAGCATGTCCTTCACGCGGGCCATCGCCTCGGGATCGTTGCCGCTGAGCGCCTGCTTCATGCCGGCGAACTGCGCATCCAGCACCTCGCGCCGGAGCATGTCCGCGATCGACTCGTAGATCCGGCGCGCGTCGTCCGACCGCCACTGATAGTCGGCCAATGCGCGTACGGCGCCGGCGACGTCATCGGGAACGGTGTCGAGCTCCATCTCGGCGAACCGCGCGTTGTCGTCCGTCGCCGCGGCCAGCTCGTCCCGCTCGGCCGCGAGGGCCTGGTCGAGCGCCGCTCGCACCTGGTCCAGAGTGCCGGCGAGATCGCCACGGCGTCGAGCCCGTTCACGCATCTTCTGAACCTGCCGGCGCAGCCGGTCTAGCCCACCGCGACCGTCGATGCCGCGCCGCATGATCTCCCGGAGAGCGTCGCGCAGGCTGCCGCCGTCGAGCACTTCCCGGCCGACCTCGTCGAGCGCTGCCCGGATGTCGTACGGGGGAGCGAGTGGGTCGGCGCCGCCGGACCACGGGCCGTACCGGATCCGTCGGCGGTTGTTGGGCCGGCCGCTGCCGCCCATCGGATCGCCGGCCGTCGGGCCATTGCCTGCCATCGCGTCAGGCTCCGTAGACCGAGCGGCCGTCGACCGTCGTCTTGTCGATGCGCTTTGTGAGGTGCAGTCCTTCCAGGACAAGTTCCACGGCGGCGGCGACCTCGCCCGGGGACGCGTCGTCCCCGTGCCCGAGCCGGTCCAGCAGCTTCGACAGGCCCGGAATGCCGCCGATCTGGCCGAGCAGCT
>DASQPR010000621.1:0-4861 GCA_035643815.1 Micromonosporaceae bacterium
GTTGTCAACACCCTCATGCGGCGCGACCTGCATGTGATCGACCCGGAAACGATGCCGTACTTCCAGGACGTCTACGACCATGTCCTACGGGCGGGGGAGTGGACGGACTCGCTGCGCGACCTCATCGGCAACATCTACGAGACCCATCTGACCGTGCGCGGCAACCGCCTGAACGTCGTGATGAAGCAGGTCACCAGCTGGGCCGCGATCATCGCCGTACCGACCGCCATTACCGGCTTCTACGGCCAGAACATCCCCTATCCAGGATTCGGCCAGCCGTGGGGCTTCTGGACGTCGTCGGCCATCACGGTCGGGCTGGCCCTCATGCTCTACATCATCTTCCGACGCAAGGGCTGGCTCTGAGCGTCACCCGTACCAAGGGCCAGAATCAAAGACCTTCGCCGGTACGGGCAACCGACCGCCCGCACACGCGGCAACGATCCGGGCGGCCGCGTCGGGCAGAAACGGCGCCAATTCGCGACCGAGAATCCGACACGCCTGCAGCAGTACGCCGAGGACCACGTCGAGCCCCGCCGACGCATCGCCATCACCCTCTCGTGCGGCCGCGGCCAACCTCCAGGGCGTCGTGGCTTCGATGCAGCGGTTGGCAGCGTCCACGATGTCGGTCAACGCACCGGCGGCCGTGCGGAAGTCGGCATCGGCCAGCGCGGCGTCGATCGTGCCCGGCACCCGCTCGTACACGGCGACGAGATCCTTGACGTCGTCCGGGACCGTGGCTGCAAGGCCCGGCGCGGCGCCGTCGCGGAATCGGTGGATCATCGTCACCACGCGGTTCACGAGATTGCCGAATCCGCCGGCGAGATCTTCGCGCGCGCGTGCTTGGAGCCGCTCGACCGTGAAGTCCGTGTCGCCGGTCCGTGGCACCTCCCGCAGCAGCCACCAACGCAACGCATCCGTGCCGTACGCGTCGGCCACGGCGACCGGGTCCACGCCCGTACCAGCGGATTTGCTGATCTTACGGCCATCGACGGTGAGGTAGTCGTGGACGTGGATGTCGGTCGGCAGTGCCAACCCGGAGGACAGCAACAGCGCCGGCCAATACACAGCATGGAAGCGAAGAACGCCCTTGCCGACCACGTGGATACGCCGATCAGCGTGCGTCCACCATTGGTCAAACACCGACCGATCGTCGGCGCCGAACCCGAGGCTGGTGACGTAGTTGCCGAGTGCATCCCACCAGACGTAGATAACCTGATCCGCGTCTGCGGGCACCGGGATGCCCCAGCCCCGGGCGCGCGCCTGGGATCGCGAGATCGAGAAGTCGCGCAGACCGCCCCGGATGAACGCCAGCACTTCATTACGTCGCGCGGGCGGGGTGATGCGCAGCTCACCGGACTCGATCGAGGCCTCGATCTGGTCGGCATACCGAGAGAGTCGGAAGAACCAGTTGCGTTCCGCGATGTGCTGCGGCGCTACGCCATGATCCCGGCAGTGGCCGGCCGGATCGAGTTCGTCGGCGGTGAGGTAATGCTCGCAGCCGACACAGTAGAGGCCATCGTAGGTGGCTTGGTAGAGATCGCCGGCCTTCGCGCACGCGCGCCAGAGAGCCTCGACGCCGACGCGATGCCGCGCGTCGCGGCTCGTGCGGATGAAATCGTCGTAGGTCACCGACAACGGATCAGCCAGGGCGACGAAGCGGTCGGCGTTTGCATCGACGAAGGCACCGACGTCGACGCCGGCCGCCTCGGCAGCAAGGACGTTCTTGAGCGAGTTGTCGTCGGTGCCGGACAGCAGCCGTACGGGTTCGCCGCGCTGCCGTCGATGGCGGGCAAGGACATCTGCCTGCACGGCTTCTAGCGCGAATCCGATGTGTGGCGCCGCGTTGACGTAGGGGATCGTGGTGGACAGGAATGTGGTCATCGTTACCTCCGGGCGCTTCGGGGAAGGCCGGGGCTGCGATGGCACGCTCGATGTCGCGCAACAAAAACGAGCCCCGGATTCGGCGGGACTCGTTCGCGATCTACACGCGCGTCAGCGGCCCCGAACCCGGGGCATCACCTGTCCGCGGTGGGCGGCGAACGCGGGTGTCATGACGGCGACCTTAGCGCAGGTCCGCGTCCCACGCATCGACGTGTGGTCGGTCATTGACCATTCCGCACATAGTGAGGACCCTATATGCAAAGAAATAGCGACCAGGTAACCTGGTCGCTTGTAGCGTGCCCGCGCAAAAGAAGTAACTAAATACCTCTCCGCGAAAGCAATATTAACGCACGAGGAGCATGCGTGTCAAACGATGTCGCCGACGAGCAAGCGTACGTGTCTATCCTCTACCGCCGCCTCGACGACCTGCGCAAACTCGCGGCCGAGCGACTCAGCGCCACGCTCGGCGAGCGCAGTACCAATCACCAGCAGCTAAGCCAGCGCGATGCCATCAGCACGATGTACGTCGACCAGATCGCACAATACAACGCGGTCGAGAATGGTCTTTGTTTCGGCCGGCTCGATTTCACCGACGGATCGTCTCGCCATATCGGCCGCATCGGCATTCACGACACGATCGATACCGTTGATCCGGCCGACGCCCGCACGCTCACCGAGGCCAACACGGCATTGGCCGCGGACGAGCCGCTACTCGTCGACTGGCGCGCGCCCGCCGCTCGGCCGTTCTATCTGGCCACAGTCGCCCATCCCGACGGCGCCCGGCTGCGCCGTCACATCACGACACAGTGGCGGGAGGTCGTCGGCGTCACCGACGAGACGCTCAATCTGGTCCGCGTCGATGGCGTCTCCAACGGCCGAACCACCGTCGACGGCCGAGCCATCACCGACGGCCGAGCCACCGTCGATCGAGCCGACGCGGCCGACCGGGCAGCCACCCACGACGGCAACCTCGCAAGCGAAACCGCTTTGCTGTCCGCGCTGTCCGCGAGCCGGACCGGCCGGATGCGCGACATCGTCGAGACCATCCAGGCCGAACAGGACGAGATCATTCGGGCCGACCAGGCCGGCGTCCTTGTCGTCGAGGGCGGACCGGGCTCGGGCAAGACCGCCGTCGCGCTGCACCGGGCGGCGTACCTGCTCTATCACCACCGCGAAAGGCTGGCCAAGCGGGCGGTGCTCATCGTCGGTCCGAACACGACATTCCTGCGGTACATCGGCCAGGTGCTGCCCGGGCTGGGCGAGACGGCAGTCGTGCTCGCCACCACCGGCAGCCTCGTGCCCGGGGTGGCCGCGTCGGCCGAAGAAGCCGATGACGTCGCCGAGATCAAGGGACGGGCGGAGATGGCCGATGTCATCGCCCGGGCCGTGGCAGACCGAGAGCGGGTGCCCGACGAGCCGTGGGAGATCACCTTCGAACGCGACACCCTCACGCTCGAGCCCGACGTCGTCGAGCACGCTCGCGATCTGGCCCGGGCGAGCCGGCTGCCACACAATCCGGCCCGGCGCGTGTTCGTCCGCCAAATGATCGATGCGTTGGCCGGCCAGGTGGCCGAGCGGATCGGCGCGAACGTGGTCGGCGGCCCGAACCTACTGACCAACGGCGACATCCTGCTCGTCCGCGACGAGCTAAACACAAGCTCGTCCGTGCAGGCCGCGCTGGCCGAACTCTGGCCCGCACTGACGCCCGAGCAACTGCTGGCCGACTTGTACGCCGATCCGATCGCTCTCGAAATCGCGGCGCCGCAGCTCTCCCGAGCCGAGCGGGACCGCCTTTATCGCGAACCCGGCCACGGCTGGACCGGCGCCGACGTCCTGCTTCTCGACGAAGCGGCCGAGTATCTCGGCGCGGACGACGCGGAGGAGCGCGCGATCGACGAGGCCGAAGCGGCCCGATCGAAGGCGTACGCCGAGGGCGTGCTGGAGATTCTGTCCCGCGACATCGACGACGATCCCGAGGTGCTGATGGCCTTCGACCTCATCGACCCGTCGCGGCTGGCCGAACGTCAGGTCGCCGGCGATGGCCTGAGTGTCGCCGAGCGCGCGGCCGCCGATCCCCGCTGGGCGTACGGGCACGTGATCGTCGACGAGGCGCAGGAACTGTCGGCGATGGCGTGGCGGGCATTGATGCGCCGCTGTCCGAGCCGGTCGATGACGCTCGTCGGCGACGTCGCCCAGACCAGTGCCCAGGCCGGCACGACGTCGTGGGATCGAGCCTTGCGTCCGTACGTGGCCGACCGGTGGCGGCGTACGGAGCTGACGGTCAACTACCGCACCCCGGCGGAGATCATGGCAGTCGCAGCCGACGTGTTGCGCGACATCGACCCGACGCTGGCCGTGCCGACGTCGATCCGCGCGGTCGGCGAGGCGCCGTGGCGTCGATCGGTCACCGACATCGCAGCCGGCATCCGGGACGCGGTCGACGCCGAGGTCGGTCATCTCGGCGACGGGCGGCTCGCGGTGATCGTCCCGGATGAATGCCTCGATGCCGTACGCGCCGCGGTGCCGGAGGCGGCCACCGGCGATGACACCGACCTCACCGCGCGTGTGGTGGTGCTGACCGTACGGCAGGCCAAGGGTCTCGAATTCGACGCGGTCATCGTCGTCGAGCCGGGGGCGATCGTGGGTGCGTCATCCCGCGGCCGCAACGACCTCTACGTCGCGATCACGCGCGCGACCCGGCGGCTCGGCATTGTCCACACCGCCGCCGTCCCGACGGCACTGGCGGCGATCGACGCTATCGACGCTATCGAGGCGCTGCCGTAACGGTGCCGGCTGCCTCGGCGAACCTTACCAAGGCAGCGACAAGCTGCTCCTGGGTCGGACGGTCGGTGATGCGACCGTCCGACCCGACCGCTTCGCGCGCCACGAACACGCGGGCACACGCATCCGACATCAGGGCCGCCCCGACGTAGCCGAGGACGGTGCGCAGAGTCGCCTCGGCTCCGGAACCCCGTCCCTC
>DASQPR010000622.1:0-2856 GCA_035643815.1 Micromonosporaceae bacterium
TCGGCTGCTGGGACACGAGGTCGAGATCCACGAAGCCGGCAGTGAACCCGGCGGGATGATGCGCTTCGGCATCCCGACCTTCCGGCTGCCGCGACACATCCTCGACGCGGAAATCGACCGGTTACTATCTCTCGGCATCACATTGAAGCTCAACACTCGCGTCAACGATCTCGACCGAGCGATGCGCGATGGGCACTTCTACGCGGCGTTTCTGGCCATTGGCGCCCAACTCAGCCACCGCGCCTATGTCCCGGCCGGGCAGGCCGCTCGTGTCCTCGACGCGCTGTCCGTGCTCGGCGACGCGGCGAGCGGGCAGCGACCGAAGCTTGGCCGGACCGTCGTTGTCTACGGTGGCGGCAACACCGCCATGGACGTCGCCCGCACCGCCCGGCGACTCGGCGCGGAGGACGCCATCGTCGTGTATCGCCGTACGCAGGCACAGATGCCCGCCAATCCCATCGAAGTCGAGGAGGCCGTGGAGGAGGGCGTACAGCTCAAGTGGTTGCGAACGATCACCCAGGTCGACAACGGCGCCATGACCCTCGAGAAGATGGAGCTGGACGAACACGGGAAGCCTCAACCTACCGGCGTTTACGAACAACTCGCCGGCGACGCGGTCATTCTCGCCCTGGGGCAGGACGTCGACCGGTCCTTGCTCGAGAAAGTTCCGGGCGTCCAGATCGTCGACGGGGTCGTCAGCGTCGACGCGACCATGATGACCGGGCATCCCGGTATTTTCGCCGGTGGCGATCTCGTACCGTCGGCTCGTTCGGTCACCGTCGGCATCGGGCACGGTAAGACCGCGGCCGGCCACATCGACCGCTGGCTGCGGCGCGCCGCCGGTCGAGCCGACGTCAACGGGCCCGAAGGTGACGCTCGGCAGCCGGTTGCGTTCGGTGCCATGAACGCCTGGTATTACAGCGACGCACCACACGTCATGCGCCCCCGCCTGGATGGGGCCCGCCGCACCGCGGATTTCGCCGAGGTTGTTGGCGGACTCGACGCTGATACGGCGCTATACGAGGCACGACGGTGCATGTCGTGTGGCAACTGCTTCGGCTGCGACAACTGTCTCGGCGTGTGCCCGGACAACGCCGTACGCCTCATCGATGGTGCCCACGGCTACGCCTTCGACTACGACTACTGCAAGGGATGCGGACTCTGTGCCGCGGAGTGTCCATGCGGAGCCATCGTCATGGAGCCCGAACGAACGTGAGCGCGCGGGTGCGGAACAGGTCTCCGGTCCCGTACCCAGCGTGCCGTTCGGCCCTCACCGGACCGCGCCGGCCCGAGCAGCCTGAGGTTATAGGTCGGATCACTGCGTACGACGCCCGCCCCGGGTCGTCACCGACCACAACGTAAGGAGCACAGCATGAAGGCAATGGTGTACGGCGGCCCAGGCAACAAGTCGTGGACGGACGCTCCCGACCCCGCCATCATCAATCCCGGTGACGCGATTATCCAAGTGGATGCCGTCACCATCTGCGGCACCGACCTGCACATCCTCGGCGGCGACGTACCGGCCGTAACGGCCGGACGCATCCTCGGCCACGAAGCGGTCGGCACCGTTGTGGACGTCGGCAGCGGCGTCAACACTCTCGTCCCCGGCGACCGCGTGCTCGCGTCGTGCATCACGGCCTGCGGCACCTGCCGCTACTGCCGCGTCGGCAGCTACGGCCAGTGCCTCGGCGGCGGCGGCTGGATCCTCGGCCACAAGATCGATGGCGTGCAGGCCGAATTCGCGCGGCTGCCGTTCGCGGATCTGTCGACGTACAAGTTGGCCACCGCGGTGCGGGACGAGGACGCGGTGCTCCTCGCCGACATCCTGCCGACGTCCTATGAGGTTGGCGTCCGCAACGGTTCCGTCCAGCCCGGCGACACGGTTGTCATCGTTGGTGCAGGACCGATCGGTCTCGCCGCGATCCTCACCGCCCGCCTCTACTCCCCATCGCGCATCATCGTGATCGACAAGGCGGAGACCCGGTTGGCCGCGGCCAAGCAGTTCGGCGCCGACATCACCGTGCTGCCCGATGCCAATCCTCTCGAAGTCGTACGCGCTGTCACCGACGGTCTTGGCGCGGATGTCGTCGTCGAGGCCGTCGGCACGCCGCAGACGTTTGAGCTGTGCGCGACGTTGGTCCGCCCGGGTGGACACGTCGCCAACATTGGTGTGCACGGCAAGCCAGCCACGTTGCACCTGGAAGATCTGTGGATTCGCAACATCACGATCACCACGGGTCTCGTCGACACGTACTCCACACCGACGTTGCTGACGATGCTCGCCGCTGGCCAGCTCGACGTGGCCAACATGGTCACCCACCGGTTCGGCCTTGCCGAGTTCGAAGCCGCGTACGACACGTTCGCTCGCGCGGCCGACACTGGTGCCCTCAAGGTGCTGCTCACGCGTAGTTGATGATCATCAGGTCCGCCGGCCCGTCAGCGCCCATGTGGCGCTTGACGACGCCGGCGGACCTTTGCTGGTCGCGATCATCCTGCCCAACGCCGGGCACGCCGTCGCCAGGAAGAGCTGACGAGCGGATTTCGCATTCGGCCCCTAGCGCCATGGCCGGCCGCGATAGTGGGAGAAGGCGAAGACCACGTCCATGGATTCGTGCCGTGCGTTGCGGGTCCGCCACCGATCGTCGTGTACCTGTCCGAGGGGGAGTGGGTTTCGTGGTCAAGCCATTCCGGGGTGTGGTCAACATCGATGTCCGAGATTCGGCGCCCGACTGGACGCCGTTCCAGCCGCCGGTGGCGCCGCCGGGGTCGCCCAACGTCGTGTACGTCGTCCTGGACGACGTCGGCTTCTCCGCGTTGGGCTGCTACGGCGGCCCGGTCGACACGCCGAACATCGAT
>DASQPR010000623.1:0-2533 GCA_035643815.1 Micromonosporaceae bacterium
GTTCGCGGAGACGGCCGCGCGGTTCGCCAGTGAGACGCAGGGCGCGACCTTGTCGGCCTTTCTCGCGTTCCTCGAGGCGGCCGAGTCGGAGGAGCGCGGGCTCGATACGGGTGAGACAGACCTGGTCGAGGGCGCGGTGCAGGTGCTGACCGCGCACGCCGCGAAGGGACTGGAGTGGGACATCGTGTCGGTTGCCGGTCTCACCAAGGGCATCCTGCCCGGTAAGACGAACCGATCCGACCACTACCTGGGCGGGCTCGGTGTGCTGCCGTTCCCGCTGCGCGGCGATTCGGTCGGCCTACCCACCTTTCCGTATGCGAACGCGGCCGATCAGAAGGGTGTGCGCGACGCGCTCGATGCGTTCACCGCAGGCTGGGCGGCGCATGGCGAGCGGGAAGAGAGGCGGCTCGCGTACGTCGCGGTGACCCGCCCCAAGCAACTTCTGCTGTGTTCCGGCTTCTGGTGGAGCGAGGGCAACGTCAACGCGCAGGGCCCGTCGGTCTTCCTGACCGAGATCGCCTCCGCGTGTGGCGCTGGAGCCGGCATCGTCGAGCACTGGGCGCCGGCGCCGGCCGACGGTGCGTCGAATCCGACAAATGCCGAGGTGGCGCGCATCGCCTGGCCGCTCGACCCGCTCGGCGGACGTCGAGAGGTCATCGCCGCCGCCGCGGAGCAGGTGCGTGCGTCGCCGGGCGACTGGTCGGTCGCGAACATCGAACATCCGGTGGTACGCGCGGAAGCCGAGCGCTGGTCCTACGAGGTCAATCTCCTGCTGGCCGAGCGGGCGCGCAATCAGCGGGCGCACGGCGATGCGATGGAGGTGGCACTGCCCAGGCAATTGTCCGTGTCGCAGCTGGTCGAGCTGGGCGACGACCCGGGCGCGCTCGCGGCCCGGCTGCGGCGACCGATGCCGGTCCGGCCGGATCCGCAGTCCCGGCGTGGCACAGCGTTCCACCGGTGGCTTGAGCAGCGGTTCGGCAGCCAACAGCTGCTCGACCTGGATGAGTTGCCGGGCGCCGGGGACGAGGGGGCGGCCGACGATGCCGCACTGGCGGAGTTGCAGGCGGCGTTTCTTGGCGGCGCCTGGGCCGACCGCGAACCGGTCGCGGTCGAGGTCGGCTTCGCGACCACGGTCGGTGGCGTCGTGATCCGCGGCCGGATGGATGCCGTATTCGCCAACGATGACGGCACATTCGACGTGATCGACTGGAAGACGGGACGCCGGCCGAGCGGTCGCCATGCACAGGTGGTGGCCGTGCAGCTCGCCGCGTACCGGCTGGCCTGGGCCGAACTCGCCGGCGTGCCGGTGGACGACGTACGGGCCGGGTTCTATTACGTACGCGACGACGTGACCGTACGTCCGGCCGACCTGATGGACGCCGATGGGCTGGAACGACTGATCGTCGCTCTGCCGTCCACCGTCGACGTTCAGCGTTAGGGGTCATCCGCGCGGCGGGGCGCGGCGCTGGCGACGACGTCGGGACGCCGAGCGTGGCAAGGTAACCTCGGTTGTTGTGTCCGAGCAGCCGCCCTCGTCGCAGCCGCCGTCCCCGTGGGCCCGCGGCGGCGGCAGTGACGCGCGCGACGAGGTCGCCTTCGGACCGCCCGGCCGTGGATCGGGGTCACCCGGCTCCCGAATGCGGTGGCGCGCAAAGGCGTGGCGCGCACAGCGGCCGGATGCGCCGCCATCGTCCGCAGAGCCGTTGGGTGCACTGCCGTCGGGTGCAGAGCCACGGGGGTCGGAGCCGCTGACCGTACGCGGCGCCGGCACGCACGATCGTGACCGGTTCGGGGCGGGCGCGGTGACCAGCGTCGAACCAATCGTCATCAACCTCGATCGTGAGCCAGAGCCGGTCGCGGACCCGGCGCTCGCTCGCCGCCGGACGATGCGTTACTTCGCCGGTACGGCCGGAGCCGTGGTCGTCGTCGGTATCGTCGTGATCCTGGCGCTGACCTTGACCGGGAACAGCCCGTTGCATAACAACACCGCCGCGCCACCGCCGGACACCCGATCGCAACTGGCCAAGCTCTGCCCACCGCCCTCGGGCGGCGCGAGCAAGCGACAGGCCGCGCCTCCGACGCCGTCCGGACCGCGGACGAGCGATTCGGATTCGGGAATTTCGTACCGGGCGTTCGGTGCGCCATGGCAAACCTGGAACCAGGACTGGTCGGACGCCGGCGACGAGCTCGCGGTGAACTACCGGGTCGGCCAGTTCTTCGTCACCGAGGAGTATTCCGGTGGCGACTACCTCGCGACGATCCTGTCGGCGTCGGTGCCGGCGACCACGAACGACGCGCTCGCGATCGACCTCAAGTGCACCGGCAAACAGGTCGCCGCCGACGCTCGGACGGCGTTCTATCCGCAACCCAACACCATGGATTCGATCCGGGACGAGCAGATGAGCCTGGGCGGGCTGCCCGCCTGGGTGAGCGAATTCCGGCTGCACTTCCACGAGGCCGGGCTCAAGGCCACGAGCGAACTCGTGCTGCTAGCAACGATCGACGTGGGTCGGCCGAACGCGGCGATCCTCTA
>DASQPR010000624.1:0-2406 GCA_035643815.1 Micromonosporaceae bacterium
AACCGGGCGATGGCCAAGCGGACCACCACCGGTATGCAGATGATCGCGACACAGTGGGCCAACGCGGAGTTCGGCGCGCTGACGCAGCTGTACGTGCTCGGCGTGCCGGTGCCGTATCCGGTGCAGATCCTCGGCACCGAGCTGCTGCAGGAGTTCATCGGCGACGTCGAGACTCGGCAGGCCGCACCACGGCTGGCGCAGGTGCGCGCCGACACCGCCGACCTGCCCGATCTCTGGGCACAGCTGGTGGCCGCCGTCGGCCTGATGGCGCGGGCCGGCTTCGCCCACGGTGACCTCTCGGCGTACAACATCTTGGTCAATGACGGCCGGCTAGTCCTCATCGACCTGCCACAGATCGTCGACGTGGTTGCCAATCCGCAGGGTCGCGACTTCCTCATCCGGGACGCGGCCAACGTCGCGACCTGGTTCCGTAGCCGGGGACTCGATGTGTGCGGTGACGAGTTGGCTGAGGAGCTGATCGCGGAGGCGAATATTCGTTAGCGCGGCGCGGCCTCGACGCCGCGGACGAGCGCGCCCATGCCGTCAGCCCACGTCGCGCACGCGACCGCGTCGTCCGGGAAGAAGCCGCGGAGTTCGAGCGAGGCCAGGCCGTGGACGAGGCCGAACAGTTGGAGCCCGATCTGCATCGGCTCGCGATTGGGGAACCGGCCGGCTTCTATGCAGCGCCGGATCGTACCGAGCACCCGCTCGAACGATCGGAACGCGAGCGCGGCGTCTTCCTCGGAGAGCTTCATGTCTGGGGTGACCCGGCCGAACCACAGGTCGTAGAGGGCCGGTTGTTCGCGCGCCGCGGCCCGATAGGCCAGAGCAAGCGGCGGAAACTCGCGGGTCGGGTCATCCGGGTCGACCGGTACGGCCTCGTGGTGCCGCCGCATGGTCTCGGCCGCGATGGTGAACAGTGCGCGGAGCAGGCCGTCCTTGTCGCCGAAGAGGCTGTACACCGCGCGCGTCGTGGTGCCGGCCTCGTCGGCCAGCCGCCGGATCGTGACAGCGGCCGCGCCTTCGGCGCCGACGATCCGGGTGCCCGCGTCGAGCAGAGCCTGCCGCGTCTGCGGACCGTGTTCTCGTGGTCGACCCATCTTTACAGAATAGCGGAACAGCGTTACGTTACAAGGTAACGTAACACTGTTCCATAAGGAGGCGGGCAATGCCGTACGACGTCGTCATCGTGGGAGCGCGGCCGGCCGGAGCGGCGACCGCGATGCTGCTCGCCCGCGCCGGGCTGCGGGTCGCCGCCGTGGACCGGGCACGGTTTCCGAGTGACACGCTCTCCACGCACCAGGTCCAGTTGCCCGGTGTCGCCTGCCTGGCCCGCTGGGGGCTGCTCGACGCGGTGATCGCGAGCAAGTGCCCGGCCACGCACGGCGCGCGGTTCGACCCGGGCCCGGTCGCGTTCAGCGGACACTATCCGCTCTACGACGGCGTCGACGCGGTCTACAGCCCCCGCCGTACGGTCCTCGACACGATCCTCGTCGACGCGGCCCGAGCGGCCGGCGCCGAGATTATCGAGGGGTTCGACGTGACCGACGTCGTGGCATCGGATGATCGCGTGACCGGCATCCGGGGAGCCGAGCGCGGCGGCGTTCGGTCGGCCGTGGACATCAGCGCACCGCTGGTCATCGGCGCCGACGGCAAGCACTCGCTCGTGGCGCGTACGGTCATCGCCCGCACGTACGACGAGCGGCCGGCCCGCTCCGGCGCGGTGTACGCCTACTGGGACGGTCTCGCGATCGACGGCGGCGAGATGTACGCCCGCCCGAACCGTGCGATCGGGGCGTGGCCCACGAACGACGGTCTCACGATCACGTACATCGCGATGCCGGCCGCCGAGTTCGGTGCGTTCCACGCCGACGCGGAGCGGTCCATGCGGGAGACGTTCGACATGGCCGGCGACCTTGGCGAGCGCGTCCGGGCGGCAACACGGGTAGAACACGTACGGGCCACACCGGACGTCCCGAACGCCTACCGCCAGCCGTACGGTCCGGGCTGGGCGCTCGTCGGCGACGCCGGTCTCGTCATGGATCCGATCACGGGCCAAGGCATCGGACACGCCCTGTGCGACGCGCAATCTCTGTCGGCCGCGGTGATCGACGGGCTCAGCGGCGCCCGGCCGCTGGACGAGGCACTGGCCGCTCATCACGCGGCCCGGGATGCCCGCACCCACGCCATGTTCGACTTCACCACCGACCTCGCGTCGTTCCGGCCGAAACCCGGCGGCGAGATGCTGTTCCGCTCGATCGCTATCAGCCAGGAACGGATCGACGAGCTCCTGGCCGTGCTGTCGGGTGCGGTGCCGATGGCCGAATACTTCGCGCCGGGCAACCTCGCGCGCATCGTCGGCCTGCGGGGCATCGCGTCGGCCGGGCGGCGCGGGATCGCGGGCGC
>DASQPR010000625.1:0-7537 GCA_035643815.1 Micromonosporaceae bacterium
CCATGCCGGCGATCCCCAGGTAAGGATTCACATCACCGCCGGGCGTACGGTTTTCCACCCGTACGGACTCCGGCGAGTGCCCGACCATCCGCAGCGCACACGTCCGGTTGTCGCGCCCCCACCGCAGCGCGATCGGCGCGAACGATCCGGGCTGATACCTCTTGTACGAGTTGACATTCGGCGCATAGAGCAGGCTGAAGTCCCGCATGGTCGCGAGCATGCCGGCGAGCACCGACTCGCCAAGCTTGGACAGGTGTCCCGGCCCGTCGCCGGCCATCGCCCGACCGCCATCGCGATCACGCAACGAAAAGTGGATGTGACAGGAGTTGCCCTCGCGTTGGTTCGGTTTGGCCATAAAGGTCACCGCCACGCCTTCCTGCGCGGCGATCTCCTTGGCTCCGTTCTTGTAGATGACGTGATGGTCGGCGCAGGCGAGCGCCTCGTCGTAGCGGAACGCAATCTCGTGCTGGCCGAGATTGCACTCCCCCTTTGCGCTCTCCGGCGTGAGCCCGGCGCCGGCCATGCCGTTGCGAATGCGGCGCAGCAACGGTTCCACCCGTGCCGTGCCGAGCAGCGAGTAGTCGACGTTGTACTGATTCGCTGGCGTCAGGTCGCGATAGCCGCGCTGCCACGCCGCTTCGTACGAGTCGCGGTAGACGATGAATTCGAGTTCGGTGCCGGTGAACGCGGCCAGTCCGTGCTCGGCCAACCGATCCAGTTGACGGCGCAGGATCTGTCGCGGTGACGCCACCACGTCGGAGCCGTCGAACCAGGCGGCATCGGCAAGCAACATCGCGGTCCCGGGCTGCCACGGCACAAGATGCAGGGTCGCGAGGTCCGGTCGCATCGCGAGGTCGCCGTACCCCGACGCCCAGGACGACATCGCGTAACCATCGACGGTGTTCATGTCGACGTCGACCGCGAGGAGGTAGTTGCAACCCTCCGTGCCGTTTGCGAGCACCTCGTTCAGGAAGAACGGCGCGTGGAATCGCTTGCCCGAAAGGCGTCCCTGCATGTCGGTGATTGCGACGACGACCGTGTCGATGGTGCCGTCCTCGACCCGCAGGCGAAGCTCGGCGAGGCTCAGGCTCGGCTCGCGGCGCTGGCTCGTCGTACCCATCGGATCGATCACCTCCGGACGTCGCCGGGCCGGCCGAGCCGGCGTGCCTTAAGGTCTACTACCGAACCATTACGCCGTCAATCCGATCACCGGCCGAACTCGCGTCGGTATGGCGTCGGCCATTGTCGGCCAGACCGATCACGCCAGCAAACCGAGCAGTAACTCCGCCGTGCCGTCGCAATGCTCCTCCATCGACGTACGCGCGGCTCTCGCGTCACCGACGAGGATGGCCTCCACGATCCGGCGATGCTGGGCATCGGAGTGCGCCAGGTTCCGCTCGATCACGGGGATCAACCCGAGCAACCGATCGATGGTCACCTGGACGTCGGCGACCGCGGCGGCGAGCGATGGCGAACCGCTGACCGATGCGATGGCCAGGTGCAGTCGCGAGTCGGCGACACGGCGGTCGGCCGCGTCGTGGTCGCCCGCCGCGGCCAGGCACGCTGAGAGGTGGGCGCGCTCACCCGCGGCGAGGGTACGGGTCGCCGCCAGCCCCGCGGCTCCCGGCTCGACGACGCGTCGAAAGTCGAGGACATCGTGCAACTGGTCGCCCATTTCGCGGGCGAGCGCCGCCGCCTCGTCGGGTCCGGCCGCAGGTCGAAGTGCATCCCGATAGACGACGAAGGTGCCACCGGCGCGACCGCGGCGCGTCTCGAGATAACCGGCATCGCGCAGAGCCGCGATCGCTTCGCGCAATGTCACCCGGCTGACGGCCAGCCGCTCGGCCAACTCGCGTTCGGGTGGGAGCTGATCGCCCGCCGCGACCATGCCCAGCCGGATCGCCTGCGCGAGACGTGCGACCGTGATCTCGAAAGCGTTCCCGCCGCGGACCGGACGCCAGACCGCCGCACCGGAGTCTCGCAGGACGGCGCGAGTGGCGAAGGCAGCGCCGTCTGGTCGCGACCCGTCGGCGGCGCGCTCGACGCTCACCGTCGCTTGCTCACCCATCGCCCCCGCACTCCTCGGCCGTCGCCTCGACCCTATGCCGGGCGGGCGCGACCGTCGCGCCCGCCCGGCATCGTCCGTGCGTGTGGTGCTACACCGTCGGGTCGTCGCCGTCGGACGCATCTGTCGCGCCGGCCGCGGCCAGGTCGGCCGGACCGGCATCGAGGCCGGTCTCGCGTGGCACCGGCACACCGGCCAGGTCCGCGAGCGCATCGCCGTCGATGTTCTGCCGCGGACCGGTAAACCAGTTCTTGGCCGACAGCGCCCACCACAGCCAGGCACCACCGAGCACGACCGCGACGGCCACAATGGTGTAGTTGAAGTTCGATCCGGTGATCGGGTAGGTCGTGGGCAGGATGAAAAGTACGCAGATGATGCCGACCCACACAACCGCGGTCCAGCCGATCGGCTTGCTCCACCGGCCCAGGCTCCATGGACCGACCCGGAAGTCCTTGTCCCGCAGCCGAAGATAGACCGGGATGACGTACGCGACGTAAAGCCCAATGACCGCGATCGCCGTCGTCGCCGTGTACGCGATGATGCTGTGCAGCGCCGGCAGGACGAGGATCGTCGAGCACACCACGCACAGCCAGATCGAATTCGTCGGCGTACCGGTCCGGGGGTTGACCCGGCTCCACCAGCGTGAACCCGGCAGCGCGCCGTCTCGGCTGAAGGCAAACGCCATGCGCGAATTCGCGGTGACCGACGCCATGCCGCAGAAGAACTGCGCGAGAACGCAGATGAACAACAAGAACTCGCCGGTGTGGCGTCCGGCCGCGTCGATGAAGATCTGTGCCGGCGGGAACGCCGCGTTCAGCTCGCCCGTGTAGTCCTGGATCGCCCAAGTCACGGCAAAGAGCAGGAAGAATCCGGCGACGACGGACACGACGACAGACATCACGATGCCCTGCGGGGCCTTGCGTGCCGCCTCGTGCGTCTCTTCCGACAGGTGCGCGCTGGCGTCGTAGCCGGTGTACGTGTACTGCGCCATCAGCAATCCGATGAGGAACGCGTAGATCGCGGCGCCGGCGCCGTGGATGCCGGTGCTGTTGAAGGTGCCAACGAACACCTGCCCGATCGGGTAGTGGTGATCCGGCACGATCGAGAGGACGGCGAGGATGACGACGACGCCGGCGACATGCCACCACACGCTGATGTCGGACAGCACCTTCACGAGGTCCACGCCGAACGTGTTCAGCAGGCCGTGCAGCACGATGATGACCAGGAAGACGATGAACGTGTTCAGCAGCGTGTACTTCAGGCCGAAGACGAGCCCGAAGAATGTCGTTGTGGTCCAGGCCGCGCCGTAGTCGATAGCGGCGGTAACCGCGACCTGACCGAGGAAGTTGAACCAGCCGGCGAACCACGCCCACCGCGCCTTGTTCTTTGTCGCGACGGCGTACGCCCACCAGTAGAGCCCGCCGGCCGTCGGGTAGACCGAGCACACCTCGCCCATCGCGAGCGCGACGAGAGTGACGAGGCCGCCGACGATCAGCCAGCCGATCGTGATGGCGAGTGGTCCGCCGTTGTGCATCGCGATGCCGTACGACGTGATGCAGCCCGCGAGGATCGAGATGATGGAGAACGAGACCGCGAAGTTCGAGAAGCCGGACAAGCGGCGGTGCAGTTCCTGCTTGTAACCGAGTTCCGCGAGGCGTGCCTCGTCAGTGAGTAAGGCCGTCGACGCGACGGGTGATACGGGAGTGGGATCGCTCATCGTTGACTCCAGACGCCGAATCCAGGTGAGGACGGCACGTGCCCGAATAACAGGTGCCGCGGAGATTGCGGTCGGAATGCGAGTGCTGCTGCAGGTGGTACGCCTGTGACCGATGTCACCGTGTGAGGCTGATGATCGACCGGCGCGATATGCCTGTCAATGAGCCGCGGGCGTAAATCCCTCAGAAATAGACCATTAGTTGATGCGCCGGCGGCCGAGCATCACGACAAACGCCCGAGCGTCAGGAAACGACTGCCGAGCGCATCGAAACAGCAAAGGCAGTGTCAGAACAGCAACGCCACCGTCAGAACGGCACCGGCGAGTGTCAGAACAAGACGGTCGCGAACATGCCGACCTCACGGAAGCCGGTTCGCGCATACGCCCGCCGTGCCGGCTCGTTGAAGTCGTTGACATACAAGCTGACCGTGGGGGCGACGCGGCGCAGTGCGTCGCGGACGACGGCGGCCATGCCGGTGACCGCCAGCCCCCGGCCGCGGTATGCCGGATCGACCCAGACACCCTGCACCTGAGCCGTGTGCTTGGTGACGACGGCGAGCTCCGCCTTGAACACGACGCGGCCGTCGATGAAGCGCGCGTACGCCCGTCGGCCGTGTACGAGGTCGGCGATGCGTTGGCGGTAACGGTGTTCGCCCCGATCGGCCAACGGCGAGACGCCGACCTCCTCGGTGTACATCGCGACCGCGGCCGGGAAGAGCGCGTTGATTTCGTCCGGCCGGACCAGCCGTACGGCCGGATCGGCCTGAACCGCTGGTGGCGCGTCCACGGCCAGCAGTGGCTGGCATGCGCGCACCTCGCGTGCACTCCCCCACACCGGGGCGATGCGATCCCAGAAGCCGAGGACGGCGTCGGCCGGGCCGACGATGGACGAGCATTGCCGCGGATTGATCGCAGCGAGATCGGCGAACGCGATGACCGCCGGCGGCGTCGCTTCGACCGGGATCACGTTCGCGCCGAGCCAGCAGACGGATTCCAGTTGCCGTCGCGGCCCGTAGCCGAAGACGCGGGCCTCCGCCCGCCACCACTCGAGGCCGTGCGCGGCGACCTGTTCGGCCACCGGTGCGGCCGCGAACGGCGCACGATCGAGGACGCGTTCCACCGCGGCACGCTCGGCGTCCCCGAGCAGCCGTACGTCCGCCGTCAGCACACGTCAAGCGTGCCAGAACGGGAGCGCGGACGCAGCATCCAGTGTGGCGCTGGTCTCACCATCTGAAGGCCGGTTGCATCCGACAGCTTACCGATATATCGTCGACACATCCAAGAACAGTCCCCAGGAGGAATGATCATGAATTACCACCATCACGAACACCACGAACAGGGTCACGAGTCGCACGAGCACGGTCGGCGCATGCGCCGCGGCGGCGGGTTCCGTCCGCCGTTCCCTGGCTTCGGACCGGGCGGTCCGGGCTTCGGCCCCGGCTTCGGCCCCGGCGGTCCGGGCTTCGGTCCTGGCTTTGGCGGCCCGCGCCATCACGGCCGTGGCGGTCGAGGCGCTCGGCGGGGCAACGTCCGCGCCGCGATCCTCGCCCTGCTCACCGAACGACCCATGCATGGGTACGAAATGATCCAGGAGCTCGACCAGCGCACCGGCGGTGTGTGGCGGCCGAGCCCCGGTTCGGTCTACCCGACGCTGCAGCTTCTCGAGGACGAGGGGCTCATCAAGAGCGACGAAGGAGCCGGCCGGAAGGCGTACACGCTAACCGAGGCGGGCCAGACCGAAGCCACGGCCGCGGCCGCGAATGCGCCGTGGGCCGATTTCAGCGCTGAGACCGTGGCCAGCGGACACGACACTCGCGAGGCGATCGCCGGGATCGCGATGGCGCTGCGCCAGATCGGTTACGAGCGCGACCAGGAGCGGTGGAACCGCGCGGTCGAGGTGCTCAACGACACCAAGCGCAAGCTCTACGCCATCCTGGCCGATGCCGAGTAGACGCGGCCCGCACTTGTCGATCGTCAGCCGCCGCGGTGAGCAATGACCAAGGCCACGATCACCGCGGCGATGACGATGAGTGCGGCCAACACGGCGGCGGCAATCTTGATTTTGCTGTACGGCCGGGACCCGATCACTTCGCCGGTGCGGCCATTCACCAGCACCTGCCACGTCTTGCCGCCGTACAAGTAGGCGACCACCCAAACGGGCAGCAGGACGAGCTTGTACATGATGTTGGCGTAGCTCGTCGACACGTTGTGCAGCCGTTGCTCGTCGCCGCCGATGTCGTTGCGGCAATCGCGTTCGATGACGGTCGCCATTTGCTGTTGCGCGACCGCGAGGCCACGCTCGGGCTCGACGTCGTAGCGCAGCGCGCTGTATCCGGACAGGTATTCCGGTTGGTATGCCACGGCGGCACCGAGCGGCCACGGCTCCAGCTTGTCTTGATGTTCCTCGATCAGGCGGGCGGTCCCCCGGACCATCACGTCGTCGAACGCGCGAGCGACGCGGCCCGACGCATGCGTCCACCGCGTCCGCATCACCTGGCGCGTCTGTGTCTGGCTGTGGCCATCGACCGTCGTCGTGTACGTCTCGGTTTCCCAGTAGTGGTCGCCGCGCTGGCCCTCGTAATCGGATGTGGTGTCGGCGTCGAACGTCCAATGTGGCACGTACGTGCCGGACAGCGACTCGGCCTCGGACACCGAACGGAAATTCCGTGGCGCGAACCGTCGCGACGCCACCCACTCACGCAACGCCGAGCGGACACCGGACCGGTCCACCTCGAACGGCAGCACGGCCTCCGGCGCGATCTGCTCGTTGGCCTCGCCCGCGTCGACCAGCGGCGCACCGCAGAACTGGCATTTGCTTGCCAGCAGGTCGCTGTCCGTTGTCGCACCGCACTTCTGACAGGTCCAGACGTGGGCCGCCAGAGCCGTACGCGGTCGCCGCGCCAACTCGTTGTACGGGTGCTCCTGGATCGTACGGGCGGCCGGGATCACCGCCTCTTCGTGCTGGCAGTACGGGCACCGCAGCGCACCCGTACCCGGTGCGAACTCCACCCGGGCACCGCATCCCGCGCAGGCGTACGTGAGCGGGCGTGATCCCGCTTCCGGCGCCGGATCCTCGGCCGGGACTCGCGCCGCCGGCGCGGGAGGCGGTGCCGGTGCCGGCATTGGGGTCGGCGCGGGAAGTGGTGCCGACCCCGGCATCGGGGGCGGCGCGGGCGACTCGGTCATGACTGCGGCAGCGGTGGCGGTACGGTGCCGAGCAGTGCCGCGATCTCCGGCACGTCGGCGGCGGCGGCCCACGAATCCATCCCGGCCCGCCAGACCAGAGTCGTCGCGGTCAGCGTGCCGTCGGACGCGTGATGGCTAAGCGCCGCGGAGTCGTACGGCCCCTGCTGCTCGCCGTTCACGCCGATGTACCACTGGGCTTGTGACGGCAGCGGTGGCGGGCCGGACGCGCCAGGTGCGCCGCCGGCCGCGTTCGTCGCTGTGTTCGGCTGCCCGAGCCCGGCCGCCATCCGTTGGCCGACCGCCATCCCCAGGCCGAGTCCGATGCCCTCGCCGGCGCCGCCGCCGGGATTGCGTGCGGCGTCCTGGATCGCGTTCGCGGTCTGCAGTTGCGTGTAGGCGCTCAGGTCGCCGACGATCGCGATCTGGCTGCGCTTGTCGACGGCCGCCTCGACCTCCGGCGGCAACGAGATGTTCTCGATGACGAACTTCGGGATCTGGATGCCGAGCGCCGCGAACTCTTCGGTCAACGCGGACGCGAGGGTGACCGCGAGCGACACCTGCGATGCCGCCAG
>DASQPR010000626.1:0-4076 GCA_035643815.1 Micromonosporaceae bacterium
ATCTCCTGGACCGTTTCGTGGACGCCGGCGGCACGATGATCGACACCGCGAACAACTATCCGTTCTGGTATCCGGGATGCTCGGGTGACGAAAGCGAGCGGGTAATCGGGGACTGGCTCGTCGCCCGCCGGTCCCGCGAGCGGATTGTGCTCAGCACGAAGGTCGGAGCCCGACCCCGTACGCCCGGAGACAGAACTCTCGATGACGTCGAAGGGTTGTGCCCGAAAGTGATCCGGGCCGCAATCCGCGGCAGTCTGACTCGGTTGCTCACCGATCGGGTCGACGTCTACTGGGCACACATCGACGACCGTTCGGTGCCGCTGGCCGAGACCGTCGGTGCCTTTGACGAACTCCTACGGTCCGGACTGGCCGGCACGGTCGGCGCGAGCAACATGGTGACGTGGCGCATGGCCGATGCCAGGGCGACCGCGCTGGCCGCCGGGCAGGCGCCGTACACGGCGATGCAGCTGCGCCACACCTACATCCGGCCGCGCCCCGGCGCCCGCGGATCCTCCCGAGTTCAGGAGTACGTGACCGACGACACCCTCGACTACCTGTCCGAACATCCCGATGTGACGTTGTGGGCGTACAGCACGTTGTTGTCCGGGGCGTACACCCGCGACGACCGGCCGATCGAGGAGCACTATCGCCACCCGGGCACCGACGCGCGACTCGGCGCCCTGGCCAAGGTGGCCGCCGACTTAGGCGTCAGCCCGAATCAGGTCGTGCTCGCGTGGTTGATGGACGACGGAATCGTTCCGATCGTCGGGGTGTCGACACCGGAACAGCTGGACGACGCGATCGCCGCGTCGCGGCTTCGGCTCGACGCCGACGTACGCCATCAGCTTGACGCGCCCCGCTGACCGTACGGCGGGGCGCGATCCACGCGGGCACCTGAAATCGGTCGCTATCGCGACACGTCGAGCTCGTCAACGGCGTCGAGCCCGTCCTCGGCGTCAAGCGAGTCCACGGCGTCGAGCGAGTCCGCGGTGTCCTTCTCGATCTCGGTCGGCGTGAAGCCGAGCACTGCCTTTTCGTCGGGACGGTGGGCCAGCACGTCGCTGACGTAATACTCGAGGGCCGCGATTGGCCCGACGTCGCGGCCCTCCCGTTCGGACAAATACCACCGATGCTCCAACACCTGCACGAACACCTCGGTCGGCTCAAGTTTGCCCCGCAGACCCTCCGGGACACCGCGCACGATCGGCTCGAAAACGTCGGCCACCCACCGATGCGCCGCGAGTTGCTCGTCCTCGAGATCGGTGTGCGCGCAACGGTAGGTGTCGAGATCGTTGAGCATCATGCGCGCCTGGTTCTCCTCGGCATCGATGCCGGTCAGGCGGAGCAGCCGGCGCGAGTGGTGCCCCGCGTCAACGACCTTCGGGCGCACCCGGTATCGGTCACCGGTCGTCGACATCTGCAGCTCTCCCAGGTCGAAGCCGAGCTCGTTGAGCCGTCGGATCCGCGAAGACACGTAATGGCGGACGTCGTTCGTGCCCAGCTCATCCTCGTACGTCAGCTCGCACCACAGCGTCTCGTACCGGTTGAGCACGTCATCGGCCACCTGCTCGGCGTCGACGCCGGTGCCGAGCAATCCGCCGGCCTGCAGGTCGAGCATTTCGCCGAAGATGTTCACCCGCGCGAGTTCGAGATCCTCCGCGCGCTGGCCGTCGGAGAGTTGCGGGTGCACGGCGCCGGTCTCCACGTCGACGACGTACGCGGCGAACGCTCCCGCGTCGCGGCGGAACAACGTGTTGGACAGCGACACGTCGCCCCAGTAGAAGCCGGCCAGATGTAGGCGCACGAGCAGAGCGGCCAGCGCGTCGAGCAGTCGCGCCATCGTGTCGGGTCGCAGCGTGTGCGAGAACAGCGCCCGGTACGGCAGCGAGAAGCGCAGGTGGTGCGTGATGAGAACGGACTCGAGCGGCGTGCCGTCGATCTGTTGCCGGTCGGTGACGACGGCGACCGGCTCCACCGCCGGCGCATCTATACGTTCAAGCGCGCGGAGCAGGCCGTATTCCCGTACCGCCAGGCGCTGATCGATCTCCTTGACGGCGTAAACGTCCTCCCCGAGACGGACGAACCGGACGGTGTGCCGGGAGAGGCCTCGAGGCAGGCTCACCAGGCGATCCTGCGGCCATCGGGCCAGCGGTATCTGTAGTGGCAGCTCGAGTAGGGCAGTGTCCGGGGTCGTAGAGGTGATGTTCACCCGTCAGGCATACCAGGATGAGGTTCGCCAGTGCACCCGCCGCTCGGTCGGTCGGCACGTGTGGCCCATCTGGTGAGTGCACACTGTGCCCGTGGACCAACGCATTGCGACGACCAGACTGGGCGATGGTACCCGGATCGCGTTCGCGCTCGCGGGAACCGGACCCTTTCTGGTGTACGTGCCGGGGTGGCTCACGCATCTCGAACGCAGTTGGTCGATGCCGCCGGAGCGCGGCTTCTACGAGTCTCTGGCGAGAGGTCGCACGTTGCTCCGCTATGACAAGCCTGGATGCGGCCTTTCCGCTTCGACCGACCGCGAGCCGTCGATGGAACTGGAAGCGGAGACGCTGGACGCGGTCGTCTCCGCCGCTGGCGCCGCGCGATTCGATCTGCTTGGCGTCTCGCTCGGCGCACCGGTGGCCGCGCAGTGGGCGGCGGAGCATCCGGACCGAGTCGACCGGCTGGTGCTTTACGGCGGGTGGGTCCGCGGCCGCGATGTCGCCAGTCCGGATGTCCAGCAGCATGTTCTCGGTCTGATTTCGCGCCATTGGGGTCTCGGCTCCGACGTCCTGACCGACATTTTCGCGCCGGACGCCGATGCCGCAACGCGCGCGGCGTTCATCGACTATCAGCGCGCGGCCGCGAGCGCAGACACCGTCCGTACCATGTTGGCGCTCAGCTACCGCGTCGATATCGGCGATGCGCTCGCCCGCATCACCGCGCCGACCCTCGTGGTTCATCGCGACCGTGACCGCGCCGCGCCCCTGGCGCAGGGCGAGGAACTGGCCGCTCGCATTCCGGGAGCCGAGCTCGCCGTGCTGCCGGGCCGGACCCATCTGCCGTTCATCGGAGATGCAGACTCGGTCGTGCGGGTGATCCGCCGACACCTCGGACTGCCGGCGCTTCGGCGGGCGGCGGTGCCGACGCTGACGACGCGACAACGCGAGGTCGCTGCGCTCGTGGCGGATGGCCTGCCCAATCGCGAGATCGCGGCGCGTCTGCACATCACGGAGCGTTCGGCCGAATCACATGTGGAGCGGATCCGGATGCGGATGGGTTTCCGCTCGCGAGCGCAGATTGCCGCGTGGTTTGTCGCCAACGGTGGGTCGAGCGGCGAACGCCGGTCGAACGCGCCCGGCCGCGACAAGTGAGGTATTTCTCCCGCTGACACGCCCCGCAACGACGGGGACGATCGAGGGTGCGCGCACTCGCGTGGTTGCCAGGACTTGCTGGTTCAGCGCCAGCGTGGTGGGTCGCATGAAATGCTCGGTGTGCCGGTCGATACACACGATGGATGACGGTGAGGGACGGGATGGCTGACGCGATTCGGGTCGGCATGTTTGCCCCGATGGACCTGCTCGACAAGGGCCCGGCGGTGGCCGCGCCTTATTTGGCGCGGATGGCCGGCTCGGGCATCGATCATGTGTGCTGCGGCGATCACGTAAGCTTCGCCGGCGCCGGATTCGACGGGATCGTGCAGGCGACGGCGTTGGCGATGCTGCAGCCCACGCTGCCCGTCTACACCGGCATATATCTGCTGCCGCTGCGTCACCCCATGGTCGTGGCGCGCCAGCTCGCCGACTTCCATCGGCTAGCGCCCGGGCGCCTTGTGTTCGGCGTTGGCGTCGGCGGCGAGGACCGTCGCGAGGTGTCCAATTGCGGCGTCGATCCGGGCACGCGCGGTCAGCGGATGAACGAATCCCTCGCGGTCCTGCGCGAGTTGCTGTCCGGTGCCACGGTCACCGCGCGCGGCGCCTTCTTCGATTTCGACGATGCGGTCATCGCGCCCGCGCCAACCCCGCCGATCCCCATCATCGTCGGCGGCCGGTCCGATGCGGCGGTACGGCGGGCCGCCGCGTACGGCGACG
>DASQPR010000627.1:0-4327 GCA_035643815.1 Micromonosporaceae bacterium
CGGATGGAAGTCCACGGGTGTCTCGTGCTCGTTGTGAAAGGCGCCGTCGCGATACTGCGGCGACCGCCGCACCCGCTCGGCCCGCTCGCCGGACGGCTCCGCACCGTATGCCACCGGGATGTCCCGTGCCGCCCACGCCAGACCGGCTGCTCCCGCTGCCAGCGCGGAAACTGCCACCCAGGCTTTCCTAACCATTTGAGCCACCCCTCGGCCTGCGGCGCGCGTCACCATATCGACGCGGCCCGCAGCCGATGGTACGTCAGCGGCAGATGCGGAACGGATGGCCGATCGGATCGGCGAGGACCCGATAACCCTCCCCGCGACCGGCCAATGCTGTGGCCCCGAGTGCGATGAGCTGCGCTTCGACCTTGTCCAGATCGTCGACCTTGACGTCGAGGCGCACGTGCTGCGGGTTGTCCGGATCCGGCCATTGCGGTGCCTGATAGTCCTGCGCACGCTGGAACGCGATCGCCGGCCGCTGCTCCGACTCGCCGATGACAATCCACTCGTCGCCCGCGTCGAGGCGCCGCATCCCGAGCAGTTCTTCGTAGAAGCCCGCCAGGTCCCATGGGTCGGGACAATCGATCACGAGCAGATCCCAGCGTGCGATATTCACGCAGCGATTTTGCATGGCGCAGGCGCCGGCGCGCTGCCCCGCCACGGTCACGTACGGCGTGCCGAGTGGCCAGGATCATGCCTGGCCAGCGGTTCAGAGCAGGTGTCCGCCGTCGGTGGAACCGGATTGTTGCGTCAAAGCCGGACGATCCCGACGCCCGCGTCGCACGAGCGCGGTGGTGATGAGGATGTCGAGCAGGTCGGCATAGCTGACGCCAGCGGCCTGCCAGATCTGCGGGAACTGCGAATGCGGCGTGAGACCGGGCAAGGTGTTGACCTCATTGACCACCGGTTCGACGCCGTTGCGTAGGAAGAAGTCGACGCGCAGCAGTCCGACGCAGTCGAGTGCGTCGAAGACGCGTACGGCCTGCTCGGCCAACTGCTCGGCGATCTGCGGTGGGAGCTTGGCCGGTATGTCGAATGCACTGCCGGCGCCGCTGTATTTCGCCTGGTAGTCGAAGAAGTCGTGCTCGTCGGTCACCCGGATCTCCAGCGCCGGACCGGCCAGCACGCGGCCGTCCGGGTGCTCGAGGACCGCGAGGTCGACCTCGCGGCCGAGGACGGCCGCCTCTACCAGGACCTTGTCCTCGGACTTGCGCGCGATCGCGACGGCGGCGGGCAACTCGGCCCAGTCATCCACGCGCGAGACGCCGAGGCTGGATCCGCCGTGCGCCGGCTTGACGAAGACTGGCAAGCCGAGGCGTGCCCGCTCCACGTCGGTGAGCGTGTCGTGGCCGTGCCGCAGCACGACGGCGTCGGTGACGTCGAGACCGGCGGCGGTGAGGAGCTTCTTCGTGTGCTCCTTGTCCATGCCGGTCGCGCTGGTGAGGATGCCGTTGCCGACGTACGGCACGCCAGCGCTGGCCAGCAGCGATTGAAGCGTTCCGTCCTCGCCGAACGGGCCGTGCAAGGCCGGAAGGGCCACGTCGACCGTACGCAGGACGGTCAGCGCGTCAAGGATGCTGTGCAACGGCGCCCGCAGATCTTCGGGGATGCCATCGGGCTCGTACGGAGTCATCGACAGCAGCAGCGGCACGTCGACCGCACCCGTACGCGGCTTGTCGGCACCGACCACCCAGCGGCCCTCGGGTGTGATCCAGATCGGCACGACCTCGTAGCGCTCCGCGCTGAGATGGGACAGCATGCCGGCCGCGGAATAGCACGACACGTCATGCTCGCCGCTGCGCCCGCCGAAGATCAGCGCGACGCGGATGCGGTCGTCAGACATGCGGGCTCTCCTTCGTCGGCGGACGTTGCCGGGGCGGTCCCGCCGGTGACGGGCGGTGCGATGCGGGGACATGCCGGCGCGGCACGCGGGGACCGATCCGAGTGAGGATCTCATGAGCGTTGGTATCGCTCCACCCCGCCCATTCCCGCGCCGTGGGCTCGCCGCGATCACCGGGGCCGAACAGGATGATCTCGTCGCCGATGGCGGCCGGGGTGTCGCCGACGTCGATCACGAACTGGTCCATCGAGACGCGGCCGGCGATCCGGTGGCGGCGCCCACGCATCCAGACCTCGGCCGCGGGAGCGATGTTGCGCGGCACTCCGTCGGCATATCCGAGGGGAACCAGCACGAGCGTCGTGGGGCGAGTCGTCGTGTAGTCCAGGCCGTAGGACACGCCGGTGCCGGCCGGCACACGCTTGACGAGAATCGCTCGGGCGCGCAGCGTCATCGCGGGGCGAAGGCCGTACGCGCGGCCGATCACCGGTTCGATGCCGTACGTGGCGATGCCGGCCCGGACGAGGTCGAAGTGCGATTCGGGCACGGCCAGCGCACCGGCCGAATTGGCTACGTGTCGCAGCTGCGGAGCCAGGCCGGTAGCGCTCGCGACCTTCAATGCATCGTCGAACGCGGCCAGCTGTCGCGCCGTCTCGGGTCGACCGGGCTCGTCCGCCGTCGCAAGATGCGTCCAGACGCCACGTACCCGAAGCCGGCCCGCGCGTTCCAGGTCATATGCGGCGGCCACCAGATGTGGCCACTCGTCCGGCACGGCGCCGTTGCGTGACATGCCCGTATCGACCTTGAGGTGCACCGTCGCGGATCGGGTCAGCGATGCGCTCGCCGCAATGCCCCGGAGGTGTTCAACTGAGGCGACCGAGATGTCAACGCGGGCCTCGATGAGCGGCCGGAAATCCTCGTCCGGGCGGTGCAGCCAGGTCAGCATCGGAGCGTCGACACCGGCGGCGCGGAGCGCGATCGCTTCGGCCGCGGAGGTAACGCCGAGCCAGGTCGCGCCGGCCTCGATTGCGGCCCGGGCGACCGGTACGAGTCCGTGACCAAAGCCGTCCGCCTTGACGACGGCCATCACAGCAGCGGAGGTGGTGGCGGCGATCGTCGCGATGTTGTGCGCGATCGCACCGAGATCGACGACGGCTTCCGTGGTCGCGGGCGACGCTGAGGTCTGCGCGTCGCTCGGTGCCGTCACGTGCGACTCCTCTCACCGGATCCAGGTGCGTCAGTCGATCGGGTCTGCGCCGACATCTTCGGATCCATCGCCCACAAGCCGTCGTACGGTGTCGACACCGGTCCGGCTGGACGCGACCGTGTCGTCCCGTAAGGGCGCCGCTCCGCCAATGAACGAGTCGAGCGCCTCGTCCCTGAGCAATCCCACCGCGCCGGTGTCGCCGGGGCGCGAGCGAACCAACGCGCGCGTCGGGACCCCGTTGACCCGCCGGCTCGCGACGAGCAGGCAGTTGCCGAATCGCCGACCCCGAAGCATACCTGGGTCGGCCAACACGCAGACCTGCGCGAATGCTGTCCGCAGCGTGGCCGCCAGGCGCTTCGTGAACGCCAACGTCGGCATGTCGGTGACATTGACGACGTAGAGACCGTCACGTCGCAAAGCGGGCACCACAAGGGCCGCGAACTCGGCCGTAGCGACGTCCGACGGCATACGCGCTGCCTCGAACACATCCGAGATGATCAAGTCGTACGCCTCCGAGGCAGCCGAGGCGATCGCTGCTCGGGCGCCACAAATCGACACGGTGACGTCGATGCCCGCCGGCATCGGCAGGCGTTCCAGCACGAATTCGTAGAGCGCGGCGTCGCGCTCGACGACGAGTTGGTGGGAGCCCGGCCGGGTCGCCGCAACGTATCGCGGAAGGCAGAGTGCGCCGCCGCCGAGGTGGAGGACGTCGATGGCCGCGCCGGTCGGGTGGATGGCATCGATCACGCCGGCGACTCGGCGCGCGTACGCGAATTCGAGGAAGAGCGGGTCGTCGAGATCGACGTACGACTGCGCGACCCCGTCGATGAACAATGCCCACGCGTTGGCGCTGCGCGGGTCGGGCACCAACTCGGCGACTCCGAGATCGACCGGCACGGTGATCATTGTCCGGCGGTCCGGGGAGGTCATGCCGCGAGCGTACGGCCGTGCTTCTTGGCCTACCAGGCGAGCGTCACAACGGCCGTACCCATGGCCGCGCTCATCAACGCGTGAGCGGACGAGCCCGGCATCCGGCGCCGCCGCCGGGCGCTCGCCATCCAGACCGCCGCCGCGATCGCGAAATAGACCGCCAACACCGTCGCCACGAGTGCGCGGGTCGCGGGCGCACTGGCGCCGTGCGACGACATCCCCGACATGCCCGGTCGTGCGGCCATCACGGTCAGCATCCACACCATCGTCGCCATGGCCGTGGCCTGATATGCGCAGCCGAGCCTGGAGTGCGCCGGACCGTGCGGAAGAGCCGAGTGCGCATGGGACACAGC
>DASQPR010000628.1:0-3993 GCA_035643815.1 Micromonosporaceae bacterium
GGTTGGTATTTGACGGTCTTCACGAGCGCGGCCAGCTTCGCCACGTCGGCGTCGAGCTTGTCGGCCATCGGCTTCATGTTCGCCAGCGACTTGTCTGCCCACAGCGCCTTCTCGATCCGGTGGAAGCCGCTCCACGTCGACGGACCGTCCACGTCGTTCACGCGCGCGTCGATCTGCGGGTCGAGGTCGCCGAAGCTTTCGGCGACCGGCTCGATGCGCTCGTAGTAGGCCCGGGCCGGAGCGAAGAGGCTCTTCGCGAGGGCGATGTCACCGGACCGCACGGCGTTGGTGAACGCGGTTGTTGCCGGCACGAGCTTGTGCACCTGATCGAGCACGTACGTCTGGTAGCCGGCGACCGCGGTGTCGAGCTTCGCCGACACGGCCGGATCGAGCGCGTCCTTCGTCGCCACGCCGGTCACCTTGAACGGGAAGCTGTCGGTCGTCGCATCCGGGCATGAAATCGTAAAGTCGCCGGCGTCGATCTTGAGGGAGAACGTACCCGATAGCCCAGGAGTCAGGTTTTCCTTCTCGCCCATGATGGTCTCGCCGCGCAGCAACTCGGCCTCGGACACCTTGTCGCCCGTGGTGTTGTTGACGGTGAACGTCACCGGCCCGGCCGCGATGGTCGCGGGCGACGGCTGGCAACCGTCGTTGGTCAGCGTGATCGTGACAGGCGTCGCGCCGGGCGCGGCCTCGAACCCGCCCGACGTGCTGCTGCCGCACGCCGCGGCCAGGACGGCAATTGCGGTCAGGACGGCGACACCGGCCACACCTCGCAACCAGCGGAATCGATGCATGATGGGTCGGCTCCTTCAGGTGCTCAAACAACGGGAGATGTCCGGCGTCGGGCACGGCGCATCGGCGTCGGGCCATCGCCCGTCGCGGTGGGGGTTCATGTCATTGGTCGGTACGGGTGGAACGGGTTGCCGATTCGGCCGTTAGGTCCGGGATCTCGTCGGATCGGCGGCGGCTCGGGTCGGATATCGGGCGACGTCGGTGTTGACTGCATCAGCGTTTGATCGGTCGGTCGTGGCGACATCGGTCTTGGCGCCGTCGGTCTTGGCAGCCTTCGAGGCGTCCGCTTCCGCCGCGGGTGCACCCGTCGCCGGAGGAACGGCCGGGGGAGTGGGGCGCGAGCGCTTCGGCCAAACGACCAGGATGATCATCGGAACCGCGTACAGCACCCAGGCGATCATCTCGATCACGGCCGGGTGAGCGGACAGGCCGAGCACGCCGATGAGCAACGAGGCCTGTACGGTGCCCGGCGCGACCAGCCAGCTCAGGTTGAGCGGCGTCGCCTGGCCGACGTTGAGCCAACCCGCCTCGTGAGCGGTGCGAAGCACGGTCATCGTCAGGCCGGCCGCGACAATGACAAGGACGACGCCGGTGATCTTGAAGAATCGGGCCAAATTCAGCCGTACGCCACCGCGATAGATGCCGTATCCGATCGCGATCGCAATGACGATGCCGATGACGGCCCCAGCCGTAGCCGACGCCACGTTGTTGCTGTTCTCCAGCACGGACACGAGGAAGACGGCCGTCTCGAAGCCCTCCCACAGCACCGCGAGAAACGCCATCGCGACGAGCGCGCCGGCCGATCCGCGGGCCAGCGCCTGCGCGGCGGCGCCCTCCAACTCGCGTTTCATCGAGCGCGCGTGCTTGTTCATCCAGATGATCATCGAGGTGACCATGATGACCGCGAGTGCACCGATCACGGTCTCGAGACCCTCTTGCGCTTGCTGCGGCAGATCTTCGGACAGCCGCACCAGTGCAATCCCCACGCCGACGCACAAGATCGTCGCCGTGATGACGCCGATCCAGGTGGCGCGAAGTGCGTCGCGCCGGCCGTTTCGGGCCAGGAACGAGGCGATGATGCCCACGATCAGGCTGGCTTCCAGACCTTCGCGCAGGCCGATCACGAGCGTGGGGATCACGCGGGACTCCTTGGGTCGCGGGACGTTCCCTGTGAAGCGCGGTAAGGCTAACCTAAGTTCTCGTACGAAGGCAAGGCGACCCTAACTTACGCCGTGTGTGGTGATGGCCGGATTCCCGAAGATGCGCCGGCGCACTACCTGAGAAAGCGATCCGATCCGGCGGATACCGATCACGGCAATCCCCGACGCAGCAATGTGTTCTCGGCCAAGGACCAGGCCGTGGTCGTCACGAGATAGATGCCGGCCGCCAGCGGGAGGATGACGCCGGATATGAGCAGGAAATACGGCGCGATCCGGCCGACCAGGCCCACCACGCCGGCGGCCACCGGCACCGCAACCACTCGCGCGATCATCGCGCTGCGGCGAGCGGTGCCCCACGCGATGACGGCGAGCGAGGCGAGGACGACACCGAAAACGACGAGAGTGGCGCCGCTACCGAGGGACGTCAGTAGGTGGGCGTGGAGAGAGACGCCGAAGATGTGTGCCGTGGCCAGCGGTCCGTCGCCATGCGAGAAGACTCGGTAGAGCACGAAGATCATCGGCAGTTGGAGGAGAAGCGGCAGCACACCAACCCACGGCGAGATCTTTTCGGAGCGGTAGAGCGACTGCGTTTCCTGGCTCAACCGGACGAAGTCCGTGCCGTGCCGCTGCCGAAGTTCGGCGAGCCGAGGTGCGAGACTGGCCCGCACGCGTTCGCCGCGGACGGCCGCGCGGGTGAGCGGATGCAGGGCCAGACGTACGGCGAGGGTGAGCACGACGATGGCCGCGAGCGTGCCACCAACCGGTGACAGGGCGCTGGCGAGATGGGATAGAGCGGTGGACATCAGGTCGATCGGGTTGAGCGAACTGATGGCGGTCGATTGCTGTGCGAACGAACCGATGACGGCGTGACTCGGTGACATGACGGAACCCCTTGGCCTGAAACGATTGGACGTCCAGGTCGGGCCGGCTCATCGCGTACCCGTGAAAGGATCGTGACGCGCGGCGCGATGCGCGCGGCCACGCCGTGGCGACGCGGAGGCCGCGGGTTGTCGACGGGCGTCGTCGATCACGCCGAACGAAGGCCGCCGCGGACAGGCACGCTGACGGGCGACGCCTAACCTGGGATGGCAGACCTGTCGACGACTCAGTCGCGGCGGATGTCCGCGCGATCAGTCGTCCGAGGGGAACCGGCCGGGAGCTCGCGGACGGGCACGGCCCGGCGCGTCGGGGTCGCTCGCCCGCATGGCACGGCGACGGGACTGCTCGCGCAGGGTCTGGCGGATCGGGATCCGCACCGGGGTGCGGGAATTCGCGGCGTGGTGGCGGGCCGCGGCGAGCACGGCGATCGCGAGCACGGCGACGGCGGCGCTGGCAATGGCACCCGAAGGCCCAGCCAGGATGGCCGCGGCCCAGAGGACCGCGAGCCCCACGATCGCTGCCCTCAGGTACGCGTTGGTGCCCGACATGTATTAACAGTAGCTCTCCGGCGCTCGGACCGCCCGCGTCCGGACCATGTCCGAATCGCCCCGGTGACCGCCGATCGGGCGATAACGCGTACGCTCACGCGATGCACCGTGAATCCTTCTCGGCATCCGACCAACCCGGTCAGTCGCCGGCGTACCGGTCCGGCCAGCCGCCGACCCAGCCGGGCGCCGGGCGACCCACTGGTGACGGCGTAGTGGAGGTACCGATCGAGGCGACCGCGACCATGCCGCACGTGCCGGTGCAGCCTGACACGGCGGCCGGATCCGGCCGCTCCGACGCGATGTCGCTACCCCGCGGGATGGCGTTGCTCGTGGTGAGCCACGGTCCAAACATAGGTGCCCGATTCCTGCTCGACCGGGACCTGATCGTCGCCGGTCGCCACCCCGATTCCGACATCTTCCTCGACGACGTCACGGTGTCGCGGTCGCATGCCGAGTTCCGCCGCAGCGGAGGCACGTTCGCATTGGTCGACACCGGCAGCCTGAACGGCACGTATGTGAATCGTGAGCGGGTGCCGGCGACCGAGTTGCGCAATGGTGACGAGGTGCAGATCGGCAAGTTCCGCCTTACATTCCTCATCTCGGAACCGCCC
>DASQPR010000629.1:0-6167 GCA_035643815.1 Micromonosporaceae bacterium
CCCCCGGAATGTCTGGGAGGTGACGGTCGTCGGCGTGGAGGCCCATGGCGAGCGTGTCCGGGTCGAGTTGACGGGCGAGCCGCCGGTCGCCGCCGAGATCACCACCGGCGCTGCCGCTGAGCTCGAACTGTTGCCGGGTGCGACCGTCTGGGTCGCGGTCAAGGCCACCGAGACGCACGCGTACCCGGCCTGAGGGGTTGATCTCGCTATCACGGCACGCCGGCCCGCGCAGGCTCGGTGCAAACACGACGCCCCATCGATGTCGCCACGGACATCGGTGGGGCGTCGTGACTGGCGCGCGGTTCTACGGCCGGAGGCCGACCGACTGCGGCGAGCCGTTACGGTCGGCCGAAGCCGTACGGCGTCATCATGTTGACCGACGCCTTCTTGACGTTCTCACCTGGCTGCGGCGCATGGATGACCATGCCACCACCGATGTAGATCGCCACGTGACCGAGGTTCGAATAGAACACGAGATCCCCGGGACTCAGCTGGGAGCGGCTGATGTGGCTGATCGCGTGATACTGCATGGCGGCGTTGTGCGGCAGCGAAACGCCGACCGAATGGTAGGCCGCCTCCACGAGACCGGAGCAGTCGTACGATCCCGGACCGTCGGCTCCCCACACGTACGGCTTGCCGAGCTGGTCGTACGCGAATGCGACCACCTTGCCACCGCGTCCGGGCAGGTACGGTGCGGACGGATGCGAACTGCTGGACGCTTCCTGTGCGCGGCCGTACGCCTGGGTCCGCAGCTTGTAGAGGCTCGCGAGCTTGGTGTTGATGGTTGTTTTCTGCGTCGCGAGGCTCTTCTTTTGTGCGTTCTCCGCGGCGATCAGCGCGTCGAGCTTTTGCTTCTCGGCCTGATACGTCGCCGTGAGCTGCTGGTATCTCGTGATCTCGTCCTGGCGATGCGACGCCACCTGACTCAACAGCGTCATCCGGTCCGCTAGGTCCTGCGTCGAGTCCGATGACACGAAGGCGCTCATGGTCGACATCGATCCGCCGTCCATGTAGGCCACCGCGGCGATCGAACCAACCTGTTGGCGTGCCGCGTCCAGGGACGCCAATGTCGGCGCCATCTGCTTCTGCATTGCTGCTTCGGTCGCCTGGTTCTTCGCGAGCGTCGTGTTGACCCCGTCGTACTGCTCGACGATCTTTTCCAGAGCGGCTGATTGAACCTTGATCTGCTTCTGGATCGAGGCCAAGGATGAGCCACTGCTGGGCGCGGTCAACACGGGCGATGCGGGTGCCGGCGCGGCAGACACGAGCGATGCGGGGATCGCAAGACCTCCGACCACGGAGCCCACGACGGCGACACGCAGCAGCCACTTTCGAGCCGTGCGCAAGAGCAGTCTCCTTCTTCCCGACCGCCTACCGGGTTAGCTGACGGGTTCGAGCTGGGAAGTCGCTCTACCACGCGGGTTCGCGCGGATTCACCCCAACAACCTGGGTCCCCGATTCGCGGCCGGCCATGGGCAGGCTCGGCGTGCGCGACTCGACGGCGCCGCATCGGTTCAGGCCGGGGGTGGCCGTCAAGTGTCCGTGCGGCCCGATTAACGTAGCGTGCCCTCAGCAAGGTCAACAGTGCAAAATGTCCGACGGTCGTCGTGTTGATGGGCATAGGTGAGGAAGATTCCTGCGACGGCTCGCGGCGAATTGCCAGGTTCGCGGGGGTTAATGGAGGTACGGAGGCGTGCAGTCATCCGGACGCGAACGGGCCTTTTCCGGGGTACGGGCAACTTTGGCGGTCCGTACCCGATGGGTTTTCGGGTTGAAGCGCTTTGACCGTCGCTCGTCGAGGCCCACACCTGTACGCTCTGTGACGACTATGGGCGCCCGTAGCTCAGTGGATAGAGCGGCGGACTTCTAATCCGAAGGTCGAAGGTTCGAATCCTTCCGGGCGCACCACCGACGACCAGGCCGGACAAACCGACGGGCAGGGTCGCCGCCCGCCGCCCACACGCAGCTGCGCTCGCGTGATCGGCGCCGGACATTGTCACGGACCAGCCGCGGAATCCGCCACAAGATGATTACCTGCCATCATGGCGTGGTTGATGAATCGGATTATGCACTGGCACACCACGTCGCCGGCCGGTCCGCTGACGACGGCTGCCAGCGCCGTGCCATCGTCCGATGATGACCTGTCCGTCCGGGTCGCCGAACCCATGGCGACGGCGCCGCCGGCCGCCGCTGCGCAATCTGGAGTCGACGCGCCGACGCTCGCGTATCGGCCCGCCTTGCTCGCGGCATGGCGCTTATGGCGCCGGCACGTCGGCGCCTTCGTTCCGGTCGCCATCGTGGTCGTCGCCCCGCTGGTGCTCATCGGTGAATTGCTGAACGGACTCCTCGACGGCCACGAAGTCGGCGCGGTCGCCGTGATCACGCTGTTCGGCGTAGGCGCCGCCGCGTTGGCCGAGGCGTTGTCGGCCGGCATCTCGGAAGAGCTGCTTCGCGCCGGGTCCGAACATCCAGGAAGACGTCCGACCGTGCGGGAAGCGGTCCGACGCGTGTCGCTGTGGCGGCTAACGATCCTGGCCATGGTCGTCGGCGTGGCCGTCGGCGCCGCATCCGCGATCGGCGTGCTGCCGGGCCTCGCTTTGTTCGCGTGGCTAGCGATCGCGTGTACGTCGGCAATGGTCGAGCGCCACGGCGTCATCGACTCGCTGCGGGCGAGCGTCAGATTGGTTCGCGGATGTTATTGGTCAGTGGCCGCGCTCACCACGACCGCGGCCCTCGTCTTGGGAGTCGCGGAGGGGATCGGCGTTGGCTTGCACGCCATCCATCCACCGTTGTGGGCCACGATCGTCGTCGAGGTCGTTGTCGAAACGGTCGCGATCAGCCTGGCCGCCGCGATCATTTTGGTCGTCTTCTGGGCGCTGATGGCCGGGCCGCGAGGGCGCCAGCCATCCGATGCTCCACCGATCGATACTGTCGAAAGCCGTGGTTAGGCCCGCGGCTGAGGAGTGACGGCCATGCGATCTCCGCTCGACGACATTGGTGTGGCGCTGCCGGTGCTTGCGGCACCGATGGCCGGGGATCCGAGCACGCCGGCGTTGGTCGGCGCCGCGGCGCGCGCAGGCAGCCTCGGGTTTCTCGCCGCCGGCTACAAGACGGCGGAGGCGTTGGCGGCAAACATCGCGGCCGTACGCCTCCAAACGTCGGTGTTCGGTGTCAACCTGTTCGCGCCGAACCCGCTGCCGGTAGACATCGCCGACTTCCAGCGGTACGGGCACGCCATCCAGGCCGAGGCAGATCGCTACGGCATCGAGCTGCCGGTGGCCAAGCCCGTCGAGGATGACGATCAATGGCGGGCCAAGGTGGATCTGCTGGTAGCCGACCCAGTGCCGGTCGTCAGCCTCACGTTCGGCATTCCTGAGCCAGCTGTGGTCACCGCGCTCCGCGCCGCTGGCTCGCTCGTCGTACAGACCGTTACTTCGGTCGACGAGGCGGCCGCGGCGGCGGCGTCGGGTGCCGACGTCCTTGCCGTTCAGGCCGCGGCGGCGGGCGGGCACTCCGGGACCCTGACGCCGCGCGTACGGCCACGGAGCATCGCCCTGCCCGAACTCGTGGCCGCGGTCCGGAATGCCGTGTCGCTACCGATCATCGCGGCTGGTGGCCTCGCCGCGGCGGGCGACGTCGCCGCCGCCGTACGTGCTGGTGCCAGCGCTGTGATGGTCGGCACTGCCCTCTTGCGCACGGACGAGGCTGGCACGACACCCGCGCATCGAGCGGCTCTCGCCGACCCGGCCGGGCGCGGGACGGTCGTGACCCGAGCGTTCACCGGTCGGTTCGCCCGCGGCCTGCGTAACGAGTTCATTGACCGGTACGACGGTCTGGCGCCGCCCGGATATCCGGCGATCCATCACCTGACCAGCCCGCTGCGCAAGGCGGCGGCCGCGGTCGGCGACTCCGAACGGATGCACCTGTGGGCGGGTACGGGCTACCGCCACGCGACCGACGGGCCGGCTGGGAGCGTACTGACCCGGCTGGCGGAGCGGCTGTGAGCTCCGGTGAGCAGCGGTAGGCGGCGGTGAGCACCGGTGGCGGGAGTCGGCGGCCGTTAGCGCCTGTGACCGCGGTGAGCAGGGCCCATCCGCGTCTTCTTGGTTGCCCGCAGCCGTCGTCCGCGGTCCCGTAGCGTGGAGGCATGGACGAGCACAGCATGGCGAGTTGGTGGAGCACGGGCCTGTCCGGCGAGGACCGGGACGAGTGGTGCACCGCGCTCGATTCCGGAGAGCTGACCGAGGATCTGCTGATCACGCTCACCAGCGCGCAACGCCAATGGCTGGTCGAGGAAGCGGGCGGCGGTCTGTCGATGGGCCCGGAACTGCAGGCATTTGTCGCCGAGGAGTGCTCCAAGCGGCTGCGCTAGACGTCGTCTGGAGCGCGCGGTCGCGACGCCCTTCAGATCGGCCAGCAGAATTCGGTCCGTAGTGGACCGCCGCGCTACCCCGATGGACTCGCACCGGGTGGCTTCCCGGGCGGCAGCTGATGTCGCCACCGCCCGGTGTCAGCGGTTCAGTTCTCGTACGCCAAATTGGGCCGCAGCCAGCGCTCGACCTCGGCGACGCTGAGACGGCGCCGCCGCGCGTAATCCTCGACCTGATCGCGGCCGATCCGGCCAACGGTGAAGTAGCGCGACTCGGGGTGCGCGAACAGCAGGCCGCTGACGCTCGCCGCCGGCGTCATCGCATACGACTCGGTGAGCGCCATGTCGAGTTGCTTCGCCTCGAGCAGGTCGAAGAGGATCTGCTTTTCGCTGTGGTCGGGACTGGCCGGATAGCCGAGCGCCGGCCGGATGCCACGGAATCGCTCGGCGTGCAGATCCTCGATCGCCGGCTCGGCGTCCGGCTCGAACCACTCCCGTCGCGCCTGCAGGTGGATGTACTCGGCAAACGCCTCGGCGAGGCGGTCGGCCAACGCCTTCACCATGATCGAGCGGTAGTCGTCGTTGCGAGCCTCGAACGATCCCGCCAGGGTGTCGGCGCCATGAATAGCCACGGCGAAACCACCGAGGTAATCGCCGGACGTCGCGATGTAGTCGGCGAGGCTCCGGTTCGGCCGGCCGGCCGGCTTTTCGGTCTGCTGCCGCAGCATCGGCACGCGGACCTCGCCGCTGCCCGGTTCGCCGGACGGATCGCCAACGACAACGATGTCGTCGCCATCGGAGTGGGCCGGCCAGAAGCCGTACGCGCCGTGGGCCTCCAGCGAACCGTCGGCGATGATCTCGTCGAGCAGTACGTTCGCCTCGTCGTAGAGCTCCCGAGCGACCGGCTGGTCCAGAATCGCCGGGAACTTGCCCTTCAGCTCCCAGGCGAGGAAGAAGAACTGCCAGTCGATCATCGCGCGGAGCGTGGTGAGGTCGGGCCGGACGACGCGGACACCGGTGAATGTCGGAGTCGGCAGATCGGCGAACGAGACCGACTCTCGGTTGGCGCGCGCCTGAGCCAGCGTGAGCAACGGGCTCCGCTGGCGGGCGGCGTGCTGTTCGCGCAGCCGTTCCTGTTCGGCTCGGTTGCTCGCGGCCAGCGTCTCGGAGCGCTCGGCGTGAAGCAGGTCGGAGACCACGCCGACAACCCTCGACGCGTCGAGCACATGCACGGTCGTGCCTTCGTACGCGGGGGCGACCCGTACGGCGGTGTGCTGTCGTGACGTGGTGGCCACTCCGACCAGCAGCGGCAATTCGAGTCCGCGCCGCTGCATCTCGGCCGCGACCGACACCATTTCGTCGAGCGACGGCGTGATGAGCCCAGATAGCCCGACAGCGTCGGCGCCTTCCGCGATCGCGGTGTCCAGGATCCGAGCCGCCGGAACCATGACGCCGAGATCGATGACCTCGTAGTTGTTGCAGCCGAGCACGACGCCGACGATGTTCTTGCCGATGTCGTGCACGTCGCCCTTGACGGTCGCGAGCACGACGCGCGCCTGCGGCTCGCGCTGCCCATCCTGCTCGTCCTCCATGAACGGCTGGAGATACGCGACCGCGCGCTTCATCACCCGCGCAGACTTGACCACTTGCGGCAGGAACATACGGCCCGAGCCGAACAGGTCGCCGACGACCCGCATGCCGTCCATCAGCGGGCCTTCGATCACGTCGAGCGGCCTCGGGAGCGCCTGCCTCGCCTCCTCCGCGTCCTCCTCGATGAATTCGACGATCCCATGGACGA
>DASQPR010000630.1:0-7642 GCA_035643815.1 Micromonosporaceae bacterium
ATCCGCGGCATCTTGTACGGCGCGATCGTGCGCCGGCAGTGCTCCTGCAGCCCGGCGGCGTCGATCGTGGCACCGGGTCGGATGACGACGAACGCGTGCACGATCATCGTGCGCTGTTCGTCGGGCGCGCCGACGACCGCACACTCGACCACGTCGGGGTGCGTCAAGAGCGCCGACTCGACCTCCGGTCCGGCGATGTTGAATCCGGCCGAGATGATCATGTCGTCATTGCGCGCCTGATACCAGAAGTAGCCGTCGGCGTCGCGCACGTACGTGTCACCGGTGAGATTCCAGCCGTGCTGGACGTACGAGGACTGGCGTTCGTCGTTCAAGTAGCGGCAGCCAGTCGGGCCACGTACGGCGAGGCGGCCCAGCGTGCCGTCGGGCACCTCGTGACCGTCGTCGTCGAGGATGCACGCCTGGTAACCGGGGACCGGTCGGCCCGTCGCGCCCGGTCGAATGTCGTCGTCCGCGGACGAGACGAAGATGTGCAGCATCTCGGTCGAGCCGATGCCATCGATGATCCGGCACCCCGTACGGTCAAAGAATGCCTGCCACGTCGCGAGGCTGAGCGGCTCACCGGCGCTGACGCATCGGCGCAGGTTGGCGAAATCCGCGTCGGGAACCCCGAGCATCGCCCGGTAGGCCGTCGGCGCGGTGAACAAGACGGTCGCGCCGTGCTCAGCGATCGCCGCCACGAGTGCGTCCGGCGTCGGGCGCTCCACCAGCAACGTTGCGGCGCCGGCCCGCATCGGGAAGAGCACGAGCCCGCCGAGCCCGAACGTGAAGCCGATCGGCGGCGAGCCGACGAACAGGTCGTCTGGTGTCGGCTTCAGGACGTGCGCCGAGAACGTGTCGCAGGTCGCGAGCAGATCGCGGTGAAAGTGCATCGTCGCTTTCGGTCGGCCGGTGGTGCCGGACGTGAAGGCAAGCATCGCGACGTCGTCGGCGGCCGTGTCGACCGCGGCGAATTCGCACGGATAGGTCCTGAGGCGGGCCACCAGATCCTCGGCCCCGCCGATCATCGCGCCGGGCCCGATGCCCGCGGCCGTCCAATCGTCGGCGAACCGATGATCGACCAGGCTGGCCGAGACGCGGGCGATCTCGTTGACCGTACGCAACTCGGCCGCGCGCAGCGCCGGCATCGATGTGACAGCGACCGCACCGACCTTGAGGACGGCGAGCCAGGCGGCGACGAGCCACGGGTTGTTCGGCATCCGCAGCAGCACCCGGTTGCCGGGCACGATGCCGAACTCAGCGGTCAGCAGATTCGCGAGCCGGCCGACGTGGTCGCGCAACTCGCCGTACGTCCACGATCCGCCGGCAAACACCAATGCCCGCCGATCGGAGCCGTGGTTCGCGATGGTCCGGTCGAGCAACTCGACACCGGCGTTGAGCCGGTCCGGGTAGGGCTCAGACGAGCCGAAAACCGCCGGATCGAAGACCAGCGGCGGCCACGCATCAGCGAGCGGCAGGTTGTCGCGGGCGAACGTGTCGACGTGTGCGGAGGGCGCCAGCATTGTGGGTGGCTCCTTGTCCGAGCTTGGCGGTCCGAGCTTGGCGGTCCGAGCTTCGCTGGCCGTGCCTCGTGAGCGACCGGCCTTCTTGCAGTATTGCGCGTTCTTGACGACAGTCAATGCCGCGCTATGTTGACCACGTGTCAGCATCGCCAGCCGCCGCGACACCGCGTGCGCTCATCGTGACCATTTTTGGTCTCTACGCGAGGAGTGGGCACGGGCACCCCGGCCAGATCACGCCGGCGCCGCCGAGTTCGGCCTTGTTGGGCGGCGACGGCTGGCTGCCGGTCTCCCTTCTGGTACGGCTTCTCGCCGAGCTCGACGTCGATGAGGCGGCGGTCCGGTCGGCCATCTCGCGGCTGAAGCGGCGAGGTCTGCTCGTCGCCTCCCGGCGGGATGGCGTGGCCGGTTATGGACTGACGGACTCGGCCGCCGCGATCCTGGCCGAAGGCGACGCCCGCATCTTCGCGCCGACCGAACCTCGGCTTGCCGACGGCTGGCTGCTGGCCGTGTTCTCCGTGCCGGAGTCCGAGCGCGCGAAGCGGCACGTCCTGCGTACGCAGCTCGGAGCGCTCGGCTTCGGTGCGTGCGCGTCCGGTGTCTGGGTCGCTCCGGCGCACCGCCTCGACCTGACTCGCACGTCGCTCGAACGGCACGGTCTGGCCCCGTACGTCGACCTGTGGCACTCCGACTATGTCGCGTTCGGCGACATCGTCGAGCACGCGTCGACGTGGTGGGATCTCGACGGCGTACGGGCTGCGTACCAGGAATTCATGGCTGACAACGCAACCGATCAACCGCGGCGGGCCGACCCGGCCGCGGCGTTCGCGGCCTGGGTCCGGGTGTTGACGGCCTGGCGACGGCTGCCCTACCTGGATCCCGGGCTGCCGGTCGACCTGCTACCGGCGGATTGGCCGGCCCCGGCTGCGCGCGCGGTCTTCAGCGCGGCCCGCGACCGGCTAGCGCAGCCCGCGCTCGAATTCGTCACCGCCGATGCGTAGCGGCAGCCGCGAGGCGCATGTCTCTGCCGCTGCGTAGCTTCAGCCGCGAGGCGTGTGTCTCTGCCGCTGCGTAGCTTCAGCCGCGAGGCGCATTTTCTCCGCCCGCGCGCGACTACTGATTGGGCTGGTCGCCCGGTGGGTTGGTTTGGTTGGCCAGGAAGCGTTCGAGCTCGGCGCCGAGCTCCTCGGCGGTCGGCAGTGGACCGCTCGTGGCGAGCAGGTTGCCCCCGGTGGCGCGGCCGCGCAGATACGTGTCGTACTGCGTCTCGAGTGACTCGACGAGAGCGGCCGCCTCGGGGTTCTCGCCGATCTGACGGTCAACCTCGGCCCGGACCTCAGCTCCGGTCGAGCGCAGCGTGTCCGTCGACAGCAGGAGGCCGGTGGTACGCGACAGCGACGTGATGAGTTGTTCGGCGGCCTGCGGGAACTCGGTCTGCGCAAGGTAATGCGGCACGTGCACCGCGAAACCCATCGCGTCGTGTCCCTGCTGGCCGAGCCGGTATTCCAGCAGATGGCCCGCGCTGCCGGGCACCTGGACGCGCTGCAACCACGGCTCGTAGCCAGCGATCAGCTCACGCTTGGAGGCATGAGCCGTGACACCGGTCGGTCGCGTATGCGGCACGGCCATCGGGATCGCATTGAAGCCGACCGTCAGCCGAACGTTCATACGCTCGACCAGATCGATGACGGCGGCGGTGAAGCGTTCCCAGGTGAGGTCCGGCTCCGGACCGGTCAGCAGCAGGAACTGCGTGCCCTGCTCGTCGGCCGCGCGGAAGATGCCAAGCTGCGGCTCTTCGTAGCTCTCCCAATGATCCTCGACGAACTGCATCGTCGGTCGGCGCGAGCGATAGTCGAGGAGTGCGTCGATGTCGAAGCGGACCAACAACTCCGTGTCGTCGGCCGCCAACAGCTGGTCGCGGGCCAGTCGCGTGGCGCCACCCGCGTCGACGAAGCCGGTCATCGCCTGCACCAGCACCGGCCGGTCCAGGTCCGGCAGCTCACCGGTCAGTTCGTACAGCTCATGTGCGTCGGGCATGTGCTGACCCCCTCCCGGTGTAGTGCCGCCGCCGCGATGCGCGGTCTCGCGATGGATCACGTACCTCGAAGGCTATACGGCGCGCCGGTCGAGTCCCCATGCACGCTCGCCGGCGTGGCGTGACACCGATCACCGGCGCCGATGATGCGGCGGCGTGGCTGTCGCGTTGCGGTGGCGCCGGATGCTTCCGCTCGCCGATTTCACGGTAGGACCGCGACGCCATCGATCTCGACGAGCGCGTCGTCGTCCCACAGTCGGGCCACGCCGATGCCGGCCATCGCCGGATAGTCGCGGCCGGCGAGGCGACGCCAGATCGCACCGATCTGGGCCGCCGCGGCCCGGTAGGCCGGTACGTCCACGATGTAGATCGTCACGCGTACGAGCTGGTCCGGCGCACCGCCGGCGGCGGCCAGTGCGGTCAAGAGATTGGTCAATGCCTGCTCGAACTGGGCGACCATTCCGCCGTGGACGATCGCTCCGGCGGCGTCCATGCCGGTCTGCCCGGCGAGATAGATCGTGGCTCCGGACGCCCGTACGGCGTGGCTGAAGCCGGACGGGCGAGCAAGCACCGGCGGGTTGATCCGTTCGATCACGCCTGCACGGTACGCCGCCACGGCACTCGTTCCGGCTCGCAATCGAGTGGGAATTCGGCTCTGAGCGGAAGCGTTTCAAACTTGAGTCGACTAGACTCAACTCCGGCCCCGGTCATGGACGGGACCGAACAAGCGCAAGATCCCCAAGGAGAACGATTGAACGCCGAGCGCCTGACCACGAAGAGCCGCGAGGTCATCAAGGCCGCGGTCGATACGGCCGCCCAGCGCGGCCACGCCACCGTCGAGACCTGGCACCTGTTGCTCGCCCTACTGGACACCGGTGATTCCACGGCGCCCGCCCTATTGCGTGCCGTCGGAGCGAACCCGGCCGACGTACGCCGTCAGGCCGTCCACGCCGTCGACCGGTTGCCGGCGGCGAGCGGCTCCAGCGTCGCCGAGCCGAGTCTCGCGCGCGAACTCGTGAACGCGCTCAACGCCGCCGAGGCGATCGCCCGGCCGTTGGGCGACGAATACGTGTCCACTGAGCACCTCCTGGCCGGCCTGGCCCGGACGGGCGGCGCGGTGTCCGACGCGCTCAAGTCCGTCGGCGCGACCGAGGACGCGTTGGTGGCCGCGTTCCCGCAGATCCGTGGCGGCAACCGTCGCGTCACGTCGGCCGATCCGGAGCAGCAGTATCAGGCACTCGACAAGTACAGCGTCGATCTCACGCGCAAGGCGCGCGAGGGCAAGGTCGATCCGGTTATCGGGCGCGACTCGGAGATCCGCCGCGTGATTCAGGTGCTGTCCCGCCGTACCAAGAACAACCCCGTGTTGATCGGCGAACCCGGCGTCGGCAAGACCGCGATCGTGGAAGGTCTGGCGCAGCGCATCGTCGCTGGCGACATTCCCGAGTCGTTGCGCGACAAGCGATTGGTGAGCCTCGACCTGGGTGCGATGGTCGCCGGCGCGCAATACCGCGGCCAGTTCGAGGAGCGGTTGAAGTCCGTCCTCGAAGAGATCCAGGGTTCGGACGGTCAGATCATCACGTTCCTCGACGAGCTGCACACTGTCGTCGGTGCCGGCAAGGGCGAGGGATCGATGGACGCCGGCAACATGCTCAAGCCGATGCTCGCGCGCGGCGAGCTGCGCATGGTCGGCGCGACGACGCTGGACGAGTACCGCTCCAACATCGAGAAGGACCCGGCGTTGGAGCGCCGCTTCCAGCCGGTGCTGGTCGGCGAGCCGACGGTCGAAGACACGATCGGCATCCTGCGTGGCCTCAAGGAGCGCTACGAGGTGCACCACGGCGTACGCATCACCGACGCGGCCCTGGTCGCGAGCGCGTCGCTGTCGGACCGCTACATTGCCGACCGTTTCCTGCCGGACAAGGCGATCGACCTCATCGACGAGGCCGCGTCGCGGTTGCGCATGGAGATCGACTCGCGCCCCGTCGAGGTGGATGAGATCGAGCGGACGGTACGCCGCCTGGAAATCGAAGAGATGGCGCTGGAGAAGGAGCCCGACCCGGCCTCGGCGGAACGGCTGGAGCGGCTGCGCCGCGAGCTGGCCGACCGGCGTGAGGAGCTGACGGCACTGTCCGAGCGGTGGCGCAACGAGAAGCAGCACATCCAGGCGATCTCGGAGACCAAGGAGCGGCTGGAGTCGCTGCGCGGCGAAGCGGAGCGCGCCGAGCGCGACGCCGACCTCGGTCGGGCCGCCGAATTGCGGTACGGCAAGATCCCGGAGCTCGAGGCGGCGCTCACTCAGGCGACCGCGGAACTCGAGGCCATCCAGTCGAACGGCGCGATGCTCAAGGAGGAGGTCGGCTCGGACGACGTGGCTGCGGTCGTGTCGTCGTGGACCGGCATCCCGGCCGGCCGATTGATGGAGGGCGAGACGGCGAAGCTGCTCCGCATGGAGGAGTCGTTGAGCGCCCGTGTCATCGGTCAGCACGAGGCCGTCGTCGCGGTGTCCGACGCCGTACGGCGGGCCCGCGCCGGTGTGGCCGACCCGGACCGCCCGACCGGCAGCTTCCTCTTCCTCGGGCCGACTGGTGTCGGCAAGACCGAGCTGGGCAAGGCCCTGGCCGAGTTCTTGTTCGACGACGAGCGCGCGATGGTGCGCATCGACATGAGCGAGTATGCCGAGAAGCATTCGGTCGCCCGTCTCGTCGGTGCCCCGCCCGGCTACGTCGGCTACGAGCAGGGCGGCCAGCTGACCGAGGCGGTGCGCCGGCGTCCGTACTCGGTGATCCTGCTGGACGAGGTCGAGAAGGCACACCCGGACGTCTTCGACGTGCTGCTCCAGGTGCTCGACGACGGGCGGTTGACCGATGGCCAAGGCCGTACGGTCGACTTCCGCAACGCGATCCTGATCCTCACGTCGAACCTCGGCACGGCCGCTTTGAGCGATCCGACCATGAACGACGAGCAGCGGCGCACGTCCGTGCTAGAAGCCGTCGACATGCACTTCAAGCCGGAGTTCCTCAACCGGCTGGACGCCATCGTCGTGTTCCACGCGCTCGACGTCACGCAGCTCAAGTCGATCGTCGGGATCCAGCTCGCCGCGATGGCCCGTCGACTCGTCGACCGCCGGCTCACCCTCGAGGTGACCGACGCGGCGAAGGAGTGGCTCGCCACGAACGGGTTCGACCCGGTCTACGGCGCCCGGCCGCTCCGCCGGCTGGTGCAGTCGGCGATCGGCGACAGCCTCGCCAAGGCGCTGCTCGCCGGCGAGATCCGCGACGGCGACAACGTCATCGTGGACACCGCCGCCGACGGTCTGAGTGTGATGGCCGCGCTGCCGACGGCTAGTACCGACTAGCTCGCAGCCGCCGCCAGCGCGCGTCGCTCGCAGCCGCCGCTCGCACTTGTACGGGAGATGGGCGGTCGGCGCGCGAATTCGCGCCCGACTGCCGTACAAGTGCGAGCGGTGTCGGCTGCCGTACCGTCGCTTGACGAGGTCGGCGGGGCACGGGAGTCTGGTCGGGCCGGTGCCTAAAGGGGGATCCATGTCGGTCGGGATGCTGCTCGGCGGCCGTTATGAGCTGCGTGCAAGCCTCGGCCAAGGCGGCTTCGGCACCGTCTGGCGGGCACATGACCAGATTCTCGGCCGCGATGTCGCGGTCAAGCTGATCACATTGGACACCGCACGACCGGAGAGCCGCGGGGAGATCGCGGAGCGGTTCGAGCGCGAGGCCCGTGCGGTGGCCGCCTTGAACCATCCGAACGTCGTCACCGCCCACGATTACGGCGTCGAGGGCGAGACCGCCTATCTCGTGATGGAGCTGATCCTCGGCGGATCGCTGCAGGATCAGCTGGCCGAGCGCGGGCGCGGGCATCTCGGGACGCTCGACGCGCGCCGGGTCGTGGCGATCGCCGGCGAGATCTGTGCTGGTCTGTCGGCCGCGCACGCCGCCGGGCTGATCCACCGCGATCTCAAGCCGGCGAACGTGATGCTCGCCGGCGATGGTGGTCACGTAAAGATTGTCGATTTCGGTATCGCCCGGGTCGCCGACAAGTCCCGCATCACGCATACCGGCGCCTACCTCGGCAC
>DASQPR010000631.1:0-2510 GCA_035643815.1 Micromonosporaceae bacterium
CGTCCGCACGATATCGCCACCGCGGCCGACTCACCCGGCGCGGGCGTCATCTTGTGGCCCACACGACCGACGTTCAGCGCGACGCCTGAGCCTCGGCGAGCTCGACGACGTTGGTGAGCAACATCGCGCGGGTCATCAGGCCGACGCCACCGGGCATCGGCGCGAGATGCCCGGCGACCTCCCGTACGCCCGGCGCAACGTCACCGACGAGCTTCGTCTTGCCGTCGGCAAGTTCCACCCGGGAGATGCCGACGTCGAGCACGGCCGCTCCGGGCTTCACCATCTCCGCGGTAATCAGCCCCGGAACGCCGGCGGCAGCGACCACAATGTCCGACGACCGTACGTGCGCGGCCAAGTCACGCGTACCGGTGTGGCACAACGTCACGGTGGCATTCTCACTGCGCCGGGTCAGTAGCAGCCCGAGCGGCCGGCCGACCGTCGTCCCCCGACCGACCACGACCACCTCGGCTCCGGCGATCGGCACGCGATAGCGGCGCAGCAGGTCGACAATGCCGCGCGGCGTACACGGCAATGGCGCAGCCTTGCCGAGGACGAGCCGGCCGAGGTTGATCGGATGCAAGCCGTCCGCGTCCTTGGCCGGATCGACGGCCTCGAGAACCGCAAGTTCGTCGAGGCCCTTGGGCAGCGGCAACTGGACGATGTAGCCGGCACACGCGGGATCGGCGTTCAACTCCGCGACCGCGTCGAGCACCTGCGATTGGGTCGCGGTCGCGGGCAGATCCCGCCGTACGGACGCGATGCCCAGCTCGGCGCAGTCGCGATGCTTGCCGGCGACGTACGCACGCGATCCGGGGTCGTCGCCCACGAGAATCGTTCCGAGACCGGGCACCACGCCTCGGTCAGCCAGCGCCTTGATCCGTACGCGCAGCTCGTCCTTGATCGTGGCGAGCGTGGCTTTTCCATCCAGAATCGTCGCGGTCACGTATGCCGATCCTGCCATATCGGGTAAGCCGGCCCGGCGCGACGGCGTGCGAATGCGCGCGATCCGATCGGTCGAACCGGCCGCGTCCACATGGCTGTCGGCGACCCATTGACGGAAGCGATCCCGACCCCTACGGTCGACCCGCTCGGCATATGTCCCGAGCCACATTCACGGAGGAGACCCATGAACTGGTACCTCGAGGTGCTCAAGAAGTACGCGACGTTCTCCGGTCGCGCACGACGTACGGAGTTCTGGATGTTCGCGTTGATCAACTTCATCATCAACACGATCCTGAACATCATCCAGCGCTCGACCGGAAGCACGGCCGTGCTGGTCATTTCCTCGCTGTACGGCCTGGCGGTGCTCATCCCCGGCATCGCGGTCACCGTGCGCCGGCTGCACGACACCGGCCGCTCCGGCGGCTGGTGGTGGCTCGTGCTGATCCCCATCGTCGGCTGGATCATTCTGATCGTATGGTGCGCCCAGGACAGCCAGCCGGGGCCGAACCAATACGGCCCGAATCCGAAGCAGATCGACGCGGGCCCGGAGCCGGCATGGCCCGGCGCGCCGGTCGCCTGACGAGCCTCCGACCGGCCACCAACGCCGACAAGGCACCCCACGCACCAATTCCAGCCCCGCTGAAACGCCCAACGACTGGCAAAGCCGCGGACACCGCACGGTGTCCGCGGCTTTCGTGCATCACCCGGCGGACTAAGGCCGTTCCCGAATGAATTTCGTGGTTCTCGCACGAGCCAGCAATCGCCCGGGCGATGCTGACGATCGGGAGCGCCCGTCGCCACGAGGAGGTCAGATGCATTGGTACGTCGATGTGCTGCGCAAATATGCCACGTTTGACGGACGGGCGCGCCGCCAAGAATTCTGGATGTTCACTTTGATCAACTTCATCATCGCGGGCGTTCTCGAGATCATCCGCGCGGGAACGAACAGCTGGTTCCTGCACCTGATCGCCGGGCTCTACGGCCTGTTCGTCGTGATCCCGACGATCGCCGTTACCGTCCGCCGGCTGCACGACAGCAACCATCGGGGCTGGTGGTGGTGGATCGGATTCGTACCGGTCATCGGATGGATCTGGCTGCTCGTGCTGCTGTGCCTGGACAGCACGCCGGGGCCAAACCGCTTCGGGCCGAACCCGAAGGGCGTCGGCGGCTATGGCGCCGAGCCGGCGCCGACGTACCGGCCGGCCTGACCGCCCCGTCGCCCTACCGCCCCGTCGCCCTACCGCCCAGATCGGAGCCGCCGCCGGCCGGTCACGGCCAAGCGGCGTGACCGCGACGCGGCGAATAAGCGAAGCGGCGGCCAACGTTCACGATCAGTGGAAGAAGTGTCGCGTACCCGTGAAATACAGCGTGATGCCCGCGGCCTCGGCCGCGGCGACTACCTCAGGGTCGTGGATCGAGCCGCCCGGCTCGACCACCGCGCGGATCCCCGCGTCGGTCAGGATCTGGAGACCGTCCGGGAACGGGAAGTACGCATCGGACGCCGCCACCGCGCCGGGGACACGGTCCGCGCCGGCGCGCGCCACCGCAAGTCGGGCCGCATCCACGCG
>DASQPR010000632.1:0-2408 GCA_035643815.1 Micromonosporaceae bacterium
CGACGGGACCACGGATGCCGACGGGCGGCTGCGCGACTGGGTACCGGCATCGGACTGGGGTTTGGGCCGGTACAGGCTGGTGTTCGAGACCGGCGTCGCGTTCTTCCCCGAAGTCGTGGTCGTCTTCGAGGTGCTCGACCCGTCCCGTCCTCACCACGTCCCGCTTCTGCTCAGCCCGTACGGCTACACCACCTATCGGGGGACATGACATGGGCATCGTCCTCGGCGCCAACCAGTACGGCAAGGCGGAGACCCGTCTGGTCCGGGTGGACCGTGATGGCGAGCGGCACACGGTGCGAGATCTCAACGTGAGCGTGGCGTTGCGTGGCGATCTCGAGGGCACGCATCTGACCGGTGACAACGCGGCCGTGCTGCCAACCGACTCAATGAAGAACACGGTGTATGCGTTCGCGAGGCGATACGGCGTTGGGCAGATCGAGGAGTTCGGGCTACGCCTCGCCCGGCACTTCGTCGATTCTCGGCCGAGCATCGACGCGGCGCGGGTCGGCATCGAGGAGTACGGCTGGACACGACTGGGGCCACACTCCTTCGCACGCGACGGCGGTGAGACGCGGACGGCGGTGGTCACCTACGACGGGCACGCGACCTCGACGGTAGGTGGTCTGGAGCGGCTGGTGCTGCTCAACTCCACCGACTCGGAGTTCTGGGGCTACGTCAAGGATGCGTACACGACGCTGCCGGAGACCCGCGATCGGGTCCTGGCCACCGAGGTCGCGGCGCGCTGGCGGTTCGGCACGCCGCCGAGCGACTGGGCGGATTCGTACGACGGCGCCCACGCCGCCCTGGTTGAGGCGTTCGTCGACACGTACAGCCTTTCGTTGCAGCAGACGCTGTACCAGATGGGCCGCCGGGTGCTGGAGAAGCGACCGGAGATCGTCGAGGTGCGGCTGAGCCTGCCGAACAAGCACCATCTGCTCGTCGATCTGGCGCCATTCGGGCTGGACAACCCGAACGAGGTCTTCGTGGCGGCCGACCGACCGTACGGGCTGATCGAGGGCACGGTGCTGCGTGACGATGCGCCATCGGCCGGGTTGGCCTGGTGGTGAGCATGGACTTCCTGCAACCGTCCACCTGGGACGAGGCACTCGCAGCCAAGGCGGAGCGGCCGGAGGCGGTACCGGTGGCCGGCGGTACCGATGTCATGGTCGACATGAACTTCGATCGTCGCCGGCCCGAGGCTCTCCTCGACCTCACCCGGGTCGCCTCGCTCGGGGAGTGGGGGACGGACGGAGAGCACCTTCGGATCGGGGCCGGCGTCACCTACCAGCGGATCATTGACGAGTTGGGCGCACAGTTGCCGGGCCTGGCCATGGCGTCGCGAACGGTCGGATCGCCGCAGATCCGCAACCGGGGCACGGTGGGCGGCAACCTCGGTTCGGCGTCCCCGGCCGGCGACGCGCATCCGCCGCTGCTCGCCGCGGACGCCTTGGTGGAACTCGGGTCGGTGCGCGGCGTCCGCCGGGTGCCGGTAGCAGATTTCTTCGAAGGTCCCAAACGCAGCGTGCTGGCACCCGACGAGCTGATCGCCGCCGTCCTCGTAGAACCGGCGGACGGACCGCAGCAGTTCGCGAAGGTGGGTACGCGTAATGCCATGGTGATCGCGGTGTGCTCCTTCGCGTTGGCGCTCGACGGATCGCGACAGCGGGTCGGCACCGGCATCGGCTCGGCGGCGCCGACCCCACTACGGGCCACCGCGGCCGAGGACATGCTGGCCGGCGAGCTGCCGTGGCAGTCCCGTGGCGCGGCGACCGATTCGGTGGTACAGCGCTTCGGAGAACTGGTCGCGGCCGCCGCGTCGCCGATCGACGACGTACGGGGCACCGCGGGCTACCGCCGGCATGCCCTCGCGGTCTTGGCGGCGCGCACGCTGACCTGGGCGTGGAGGGAGTACCAATGCGCGTGACCTGCACAGTGAACGGGCAGCGCCGGGAAGCCGACGGGGTATGGCCGGGCGAGAGCCTGTTGTACATGCTGCGCGAGCGGCTCGGGTTGCCCGGCTCCAAGAACGCCTGCGAGCAAGGCGAATGCGGTTCGTGCACGGTGTACCTGGACGGGGTCGCGGTTTGTGCCTGTCTCGTCGCGGCCGGTCAGGCCGAGGGTAGAGCGGTCGGCACCGTCGAGGGCCTGACATCCGGTGATGGCCTCCATCCGATACAGGAGGCGTTCTTGGAAGCCGGTGCCGTCCAATGTGGATTCTGTACGCCCGGCCTCATCGTGGCCGTACATGACCTGCTCGCCCGCGACCCCGCCCCGAGCGAGCCGGACATCCGCGAGGCCCTGGCCGGCAACCTTTGCCGGTGCACCGGGTACGAAAAGATTCTCGACGCGGTGCGGCTCGCTGCGTCCCGGGCGGCCTCAGTCCGGGCCATGCCATGATCGTCATCGAG
>DASQPR010000633.1:0-3768 GCA_035643815.1 Micromonosporaceae bacterium
CGTCGGCGTACGTGACCGAACCGGCCCACGTCCCGCCCGACGCCTCGACCGCACCGGCCAATACCTGCCATGGCGCACGGCCGGCGACGAGCAGATCGGTGGCCATGTCGGCGTCCAATGCGAGCAACGCATCCGTGTCGCACGCCGCCAACGCGTTTGTCACGCTTGCGTCGAATCCGGTCGCTCGCGGATCGTCGTACCCCGGGGACTTCGGACCGTGGCAGGCGGACCCGTCGCCCATGATCAAAAACCCCACCCGCGACGAGCCGCCGACCAAGGACGCGCCCAGCCTCGCGCAGTCAATTGCGGATTCCGGCGCGACCGCTCGGCCGACCCGTGGCGGCTCGGCCGGATGACCGCGCAGCAGCCAGGCGGCCACCGAAAGGCTGAGCGGCAGAGTCGAGGTGGCGGGGACCGGCGACACGTCCCGACCGTCCAGGCGCAGGGCCAGCGGAAGACCGTACCCGGCAAATGATCCGATAGCGGACGAAGCGTAAGTATCGGTCGAGGCCGCACCACCCACGACGACGATCTGGTCCGGTCCGGCCGCCCACAGCTGATTGATCGCGGCGTCACAAGCTGAGCGAAGTTCTGTCAATTCCCAGGCAGCCCGCCCTGCCATCGCCGGCACGAGAAGGGGAGGATGGGGGCAGACAACCGCGACGACTGCAGGCACGCTGCCACCGTAGCCGGACATCGACCGCTGCCACGGGCCGACGGGTGCCGGTGTTCGCCTGGGTGTCAGGACACCATATGGTCACGGTCCGCGGCGGCCGCTCGACTTGGACCGGGGGATACCTGTGACAATGCCTTCGGTGGAAACTCCTCCGGGATGCACACCGATTGCTTTGTGGCGGCTCGCGCCAATCCCCAAGCGTGGCCGGGAAGAACGAGGTTGAGATGGAAGACTGGACCGCCTTCGGGCGCGTGGACTCCGACGGGACCGTATACGTCAAGACGGCCGGCGGCGAGCGCGCGGTCGGGTCTTGGCAGGCCGGCACACCCGAGGAGGGTCTCGCTCACTTCGCCCGCCGCTTCGACGACCTGGTCACCGAGGTCAACCTCATCGAGGCCCGGCTCGGCAGCGGCGCAGCCGACGCACAGAGCGCTCTGTCGACCATCAAGCGCATCCACGCGAGCCTGCCCGAGGCACACGTTGTCGGCGACATCGACGGCCTGTCCGCGCGGCTGGAGAAGCTCACTGGCGTCGCGACGCAGAAGGCCGACGAGTCGCGCGCGGCCCGTGACGCCGCCCGGGTCGAAGCCGTCGCTCGCAAGACGGTGCTGGTGACCGAGGCCGAGGCGCTCGGTGCCGAGTCGACGAGCTGGAAAGCGACCGGCGATCGGTTCAAGGCGATCCTCGACGAGTGGAAGACGATCCGCGGCGTCGACCGCAAGACCGACACCGAGCTGTGGAAGCGTTACGCCGCCGCGCGGGATGCGTTTACCCGCCGGCGCGGTGGTCACTTCGCCACTCTCGACGCGACCCGCAAGCAGGCCCAAGGTCGCAAGGACGAGTTGGTCGCCGAGGCCGAGTCGTTGTCCGACTCGACCGAATGGAACGCCACCGCCAACCGGCTCAAGGAGCTGATGACCGAGTGGAAGGCCGCACCGCGGGCGGCGAAAGACGTCGAGCAGCGGCTGTGGGAGCGGTTCCGCGCCGCCCAGGACGCATTCTTCACCCGGCGCACCGAGACGTTCTCGGCGCGGGACGCCGAGGCAAAGGCCACGATCGAGAAGCGGCAGGCCCTTCTGGCCGAGGCCGAGGCCTTGGATATCGACGGCAACCCGAAGGCCGCGCAGGCTGCGATGCGTGACCTGCAGACTCGTTGGCACGATGCCGGACGGGCGCCGCGGGACTCGGGCGCGAATCTCGACCGGCGCTGGCGAGCGGTAGAGGAAAAGATCCGCGCCGCGATGGACGTCGCGTGGCGCCGACCCGAGCCGTCCGCGAGCCCGCTGCTACTGCAGATGCGCGAACAGGTCGCCGAAGCGGAGGCTCGCCTCGATCGCGCGAAGGCGGCCGGCGACGCCAAGCGCATCCGCGAGGCCGAGCAGGCCCTCGACGGCAAGCGGCAGTTCCTCGCGTTGGCCGAGGGCCAGACCCGCTAGCCGCAGGCCGCCGCCCGGTTCGCGGTCTCGGTCTCGGTCACAGCCACGGTCGCGGGTGCGCCCACGGTCGGCATACCCAACACAACCCCGGGGGTACGGGCTATCCGACCAGCCTCGTAGGCATCGCCGGCGCGGGTGCGCCGATGCGACCGGATCGCGCCGTCGGCGTTGAGATGATGTGGTGCCGCGTACGTGATCTCGGCGTGCACGATGTCGCCCGGTCGGATGGCCGCTCCGTCGACGCCGTTCGTGGCACCGCCGTTCGTGGCACCGCCGTTCGTGGCGCCGCCGGCCGTGCCGCCGCTGGTCGTGGCACCGGCGGCTCCGTTCGTGGCGAAGTGGACGAGGCGGCCGTCGCGGGCGCGCCCCGACATGCGCCCGGTCGCGCCGTCCTTGCGGCCCTCACCGATGGCGACGAGGACCTCCTGCGTCGTGCCGATCAGCTTTATGTTCTCGGCCCACGTGATCTCTTCCAGGGTGCTCATCAGCCGTTGATAGCGCTCGGCGACGACCTCCTTGGGCACCTGGCCGTCCATCGTCGCGGCGGGCGTACCCGGCCGCTTGGAGTATTGGAACGTGAACGCGCTCGCGAACCGCGCGGACCGTACGACCTCCAGCGTCTGTTCGAAGTCGTCGTCCGTCTCGCCCGGGAAGCCCACGATGATGTCCGTCGTGATGGCGGCGTCCGGCATCGCTGAGCGCACGCGGTCGATGATCCCGAGGTATCGCTCGCGGCGGTAGCTGCGGCGCATGCTCCGCAGGACGGTGTCCGAACCGGACTGCAGCGGCATGTGCAGTTGGTGGCAGACGTTGGGCGTCTCGGCCATGGCCGCGATCACGTCGTCGGTGAAATCCTTCGGGTGCGGGCTGGTGAACCGTACGCGTTCCAGCCCATCGATCTCACCCGTCGCCCGGAGCAGCTTCCCGAACGCGAGCTTGTCGCCGAACTCGACACCGTACGAGTTGACGTTCTGCCCGAGCAGGGTGACTTCGAGGACGCCGGTGTCGACGAGCGCGCGGACCTCGGCCAGCACGTCACCCGGCCGCCGATCCTTCTCGGTGCCGCGCAGGCTCGGAACGATGCAGAACGTACAGGTGTTGTTGCAACCGACCGAGATCGAGACCCAGCCGGCGTAGGTCGACTCGCGATGTGTGGGCAGGGTCGACGGGAAGACCTCGAGCGACTCGAGGATCTCCACCTGGGCCGATTCGTTGTGGCGGGCTCGCTCGAGCAGGACCGGAAGGGAGCCGATGTTGTGCGTACCGAAAACGACGTCGACCCACGGCGCACGCTTGACGATCTCGCCGCGGTCCTTCTGAGCAAGACAGCCGCCGACCGCGATCTGCATGCCGGGGTTCTTCGACTTCACCGGAGCAAGGTGGCCGAGGTTGCCATAGAGGCGATTGTCCGCATTCTCCCGTACTGCGCACGTGTTGAACACGACCACGTCCGCCGTCTCATCGGCGGCGGCGGGCACATAGCCAGCCGCGTCCAGCAGCCCCGAGATCCGCTCCGAATCGTGCGAATTCATCTGGCAGCCGTACGTGATCACGCTGTAGCTTCTCGACACCCGCGAAATCCCTTCCGTAGCCATCTCAGGCTACCCGGAGCACGCGGCCGCTCCCACCGGAGCAGCCGGCCGCGCCCATTCGCGC
>DASQPR010000634.1:0-2587 GCA_035643815.1 Micromonosporaceae bacterium
GATACGCATCGGGCGGATAGGGCCCGGGTCCCATCGGACTGTGCGGATGGCCGCTCGGTCCGTACGTTTCCGAGTCTCCGTACGCCCGCGGGTCGTACGGACCGGGATGGTCGCGATGCGGATCGGGTGGCGGTATCCGGCCGCCAGGCGGAACCGGGCCGCCCGGACGCCCTGGTCCCGCCCCTCGACGTGGCGCGCCGGGCGGCGTCGCGCCCCTCGGGCTCGAAGTCGGCGGGTTCGTGCCCGGCGGTGGCATGCCAGGTGGCATCGGAGGGTGCACGGTGGACGAGGCCTGCGGTCCGACACCGTTCGGGCCGCCGCCGCGTTGCTGCGGGACCGCGGCGCGGCCAGCCCCGGGTGGCAGTGGCGGCTGCGGGCGCCGCCTGGCGTCGGGACGTCCGGTTGGACGAGCCTCATCCTCGCTGTCGTCGGACTCGCTCGGAGTGACTCGCTGCCAGGCCATGGTCGGGACGCTGGCCCAGGCCGGCGCGGTTGGGCGGGGGCGTTCGTCACGCTCGTCGTCGCTCACGCCGCCTCCCCTCGCCCGTGAAACGTACATGCGCCAAGGCGCACCGGGCGGCTACGCTGTCGCGGCCCGGTGCGGAAGGAGGGTACGTGCTGCCTTCGACCACCGCTAGCGCGGCCCGACGGTACGCTGACCGTTCGCACTTACCCTTACAGACTTTCGTCGTTTTAGCCAAGGCAGGATTCCGGCGATATTCGACATATCGCCAGGCTGCGGTCGCCGGAATATTTACCAATTCGGTGTTCGGATTCCTGCGCTGCTACGTGCTTCTGGCTGTCGTCGACGGCAGCGGCGGAGCGGTGGCCGGATACGCCGGCCCGCAACTCGTGTCGTACGTCTGGGTCGGCCAGGGACTGATCGCCACGGTTGGTCTGTGGGGCGACACCGAACTCGCCACCCGGATCCGTACGGGCGCGGTCGTATCCGATCTGCTGCGGCCGATGCACCCCGTCGCCACCTACCTCGCGACCGACCTCGGTCGGGCCGCGTTCGCTTTGCTCACTCGCTTCGCTGTCCCGGTCATTGTCGGCGCGCTCGCATTCGACTTCTACGTGCCACGCCACGTGGTGACGTATCCGCTGGCCCTGGTATCGATCGCGCTGGCCGTCGTCGTGTGCTTCGGCTGCCGCTACATCGTCAACGCCGCGAGCTATTGGCTTCTCGACGGCCGCGGCGCCCTGATCCTGTGGACAGCGACATCGAGCGTGCTCGGCGGTCTGTACTTCCCGCTGCGGTTCCTGCCGGCCTCGATCCAAACGCTGCTCTGGGTCGCAACGCCGTTTCCGTCGCTGCTACAGACTCCGCTCGACGTCATTGCCGAACGTTCGACCGGTGCCGACGCGATCGGCCTGGTCACGTTGCAAGCCGCGTGGGCGGTCGGCATCGTTGCGCTCGCTGCCCTGGTCCAGCGTCGCGGCGAACGCAAGCTGGTGGTGCAAGGTGGCTGAGTCGGCCGACGTGGTCGTCCGGCGCGGACCTGACCGCGGTGGCGCGGGCGAGCGCTTTCGTCCGTACCGCATGGTGATGAAAGCGCAACTGCGCGCGCAGCTGAGCTATCGGGCCTCGTTTTCGATCGAAGTCGTCGGCGGAATGATCATGACCGGCCTTGACCTGGCGACCGTTCTGGTGGTTTTCAACGTCACGTCGGTCCTGGGCGGTTTCTCGTTCCGGGATGCGTTCCTGATGTCCGCTGTCGCGAATCTGAGCTTCGCCGCGGGCGACCAGCTCGTCGGATCGATCGACGACATGCGTGTGCAGATCCGGACAGGGCAGCTCGACGCCTTGCTCGTGCGACCGCTCGGGCTGCTGCGCCAGCTCGTCAGCACCGACTTCCAGCTGCGCAGGATCGGCCGGGTCGTGCAGGGCATCGTCGTGCTCGCGGTCGCGGTCGGGCTCGCACACGTGGTCTGGTCGCCGGCCAACGTCGCGCTGGTCGCGCTCACCGCCATCGCTGGTACGGCATTCTTCGCGGCCTTCCTCGTGATGGCGGGGACGTTGTCGTTCTGGTGGATCGACTCGACCGAGTTCGGCGCCGGCTTCACTTATGGTGGCCGCAACTTCACGCTTTATCCGATGACCGTGTACGGCGAGGTCTTCCGCTACCTGTTCGCGTACGGTCTCGGCTTCGCATTCGTCGCTTACTACCCGGTGCTCACGCTGCTCCACCGGCCGGACCCGCTGGGCCTGCCGACCTGGACCGGCTGGTTGACGCCGCTGGTGTCGGTCGGGGTATGCGGCGTCGGCGCGTACGTGTGGCGCACCGGCGTCCGCCATTACCGGAGCACCGGATCATGACCGCGGTCATCGAGGCGCGCGAGCTGCGCAAGGAGTTCACGGTCACCGAGAAGTCCGGCCGGTTCCGCCGTACGCGCCGGACGGTCGCGGCGGTGGACGGCATCGACCTCGCGGTCGACCGAGGCGAGATGGTCGGCTACATCGGCCCGAACGGCGCCGGCAAGTCGACGACGCTGAAGATGATGACCGGCGTGCTGACGCCGAGCGGCGGTTCGGTCAGGGTGTGCGGCCTCCGGCCGGTCGCCGACCGTACGCGCCTCTCGCTGG
>DASQPR010000635.1:0-17232 GCA_035643815.1 Micromonosporaceae bacterium
CCATCACATCGGTGTCCCCCATGAACCCGCCCGGTCGGCCTCGGTCGGATTCGCCATAGCCGGGCGGGGTCTGACTCGCCGGGTCGACCGGCAGAGCGTCTTCGGTGGCCAGAATCGGTTCGTCGTAACGAGGTTCGCCGGCTTCGTCGAGCGGATACCAGACGGGGAACGGGACGCCGAAGAATCGCTGCCGACTGATGAGCCAGTCGGACGTGAGGCCGTTGACCCAATCCTCGTAACGGTGGCGCATGTAGTGCGGTTGCCATTGCAGCGTCCGGCCGGCGTTTAGCAGCGCATCGCGATGCGCCATCGTACGCACGAACCATTGGCGGCTCGTGACGATCTCGAGCGGACGATCGCCTTTCTCATAGAACTTCACCACATGGGTGATCGGGCGTGGCTCGCCAATCAGCAGACCGGTTTCGGCGAGCGTTGCCACTATCTCGCGGCGCGCCTGCACGGTGGTGCGACCGACGAGTCGTTCGTAATACGTGGCGCCGTCGGGAGATGCGCCCCACGCGGCAAGATCCGCTTCGATGAACCGACCGTCCCGACCGATGATCGGCCGGATCGGCAGCCCCAGCTCCCGTTGCCACTGGACGTCGGTGGTGTCGCCGAACGTACAGACCATGGCGATGCCGGTGCCCTTGGTCGGGTCGGCTAGATGGTGCGGGTGAATCGGCACGGGCACATCGAACAGTGGCGACGTCGCCGACTGGCCGAAGAGATGTTGGTAGCGCTCGTCATCCGGGTGCGCGACCAGGGCGACGCACGCCGGCAAGAGCTCCGGCCGCGTCGTTTCCACCTCGATCGTGCCGGCGCCGTCGATGGTCACGCCGAAGGCGATCCGGTGGTACGCCGCCGCGACCTCGCGATCCTCCTGCTCGGCCTGGGCCACGGCGGTCTGGAAGTCGACGTCCCACGCGGTCGGCGCGAGTGCGTGGTAGACCTCGCCCGCGGCCAGTTCGCGGAGGAATTCCCGCTGCGCCGCCCGCTGCGCCTTCTCGCCGATCGTCGTGTACGTCATCGACCAGTCGACCGACAGGCCGAGCTTGCGCCACAACGCCTCGTACGCTTTCTCGTCCTCGATCGTGAGCTTCGTGCACAACTCGACGAAGTTCCGCCGGGAAAGTCGCAGCGGTGGGGCCTTGCGCTCGGTCGCGTTTCGCGGCGGCACCGGCGTCGGCATGTCCGGCACGTACGGCAATGAAGGGTCGCACCGCACGTGGAAGTAATTCTGTACGCGACGTTCAGTCGGCAGGCCGTTGTCGTCGAAACCCATGGGGTAGAACACCTCGGCGCCGCGCATCCGGCGGAACCGGGCAATCACATCCGTGTGGGTGTAGCTGAATACGTGCCCGATGTGCAGACTGCCGCTCACCGTCGGCGGCGGTGTGTCGATGGAGTAGATCTCGTCACGCGTACGGCTCCGGTCGAACCGGTAGGTCGCCTCGGCGTCCCAGCGCTCGGCGTGCTTGTCTTCGATGCCGTCCAGCGAGGGTTTCTCGGGCACGGCGGGAATCGACCCGGTCATCGGTGGGTCACCTTTCGAGAGAGGAACGGGTGAACTCAGGCCGTCGTACGTACTCGACGTACGTGCGACGGGCGTGATACCCGTACTGCCGTCGCGGCCGTGTGTCGCTGGCCTACCAGCGACGTCGACGGCGTCGACGCGGCGGGAAGCGAGCGAGCAGGGCGGCGGTTCACGGCGGCTCCTCTGTCAGTGACGACGATCCGTCAGCGGCGAGCGATCTTTCGGGACGAACAATGAGAGTCCATGCTAACCCTCGTGACCGGTACACGCCTCGTTCTCATTCGTCACGCGATGCCAGACGTACGGCCCGACGTTCCCGCGCGGGAGTGGCATCTCCGAGATGATGGACGAGTGGCGGCCCGCAAACTGGGCGAGATGTTGCCGGCACACGCGCATTTGGTGGCGAGCGACGAGCCGAAGGCGGTCGAGACGTTGGCCGAGGCGTCCGGTCGAAGCGACGTGGTGATCGACGCGGGCTTCGGCGAAGTTCGCCGCCCGAACGCGCCGTCCGGCCAGGTTCACCGCGCCCTCGCGGCGGCCTATCTCGGCGGCGCGGTGCACGCCGCGTGGGAGGCGCATTCTTCGGTTGTACGGCGTTTTCACGCGGCCGTACTCCGACACTTGACGGTCGCAGCGGCACGGGGCGAGACGGTTGTTATCGGGACTCACGGACTGGCCATGAGCGTGTGGATCTGCGCGCGCGTTCAATCGGGTGAAGACCCGGCCGCGTTCTGGGGCACGCTCGATTTCCCCGACGTTGTCCACGTCGACCTGGAACGGGGAAACTACCAAAGAAGTCTTTGACTTCTCGAACTGTCAAAGCTATCTTTGGCATATGGAGCTGATCGATGGAACTCACCGACCCGCAGGCGATCCGCGCCCTCGCGCACCCGCTCCGCCTCGATCTTGTCGAGTTGCTCGGCCAGGGGCCGATGACGGCGGCCGAGTGCGCCCGAGCGCTCGGTAGCACGCAGGCCAACTGCTCATTTCACCTTCGACAACTGGCGAAGTATGGCTTCGTCGGCCCGGCACCCGAGGGCAACGATCGTCGAGAACGGCGCTGGCAACTCCTGGACTACGAGCAGAACTGGTCATCGGCCGAACCCGAGCTGACGATGGCGCTGGACCAGGTCTTCGTCCGACGGGAGAGCGGCCGCCTGATCGACTGGACCGTCCGAGCCGCCACCGAGCCGGAGGAGTGGCGCGGCGCGGGTGCACTCGGCGGCGCGACCGTTCCGTTGACGCTCGACGAGTTGCGCGACGTGCGCAAGCGCTACAGCGAATTCGTCGAGCACATCATCACGACGTACAGCCACCGCATCGGCGACCGGTCGACCTGGCCGGAGGGCTCACGGCCGATCCGGTTTCTGTTCGCGGTCACCCCCCTCGTCGATCCGCTGGCCGGCGCACACGACGACGGCATCCCGTCCGCTGAGGAGTCCGATGCTGTCGCGGCTCCGCACAAGGGCCGCGCTCGCAAGCACTGATCTCTCGCCGTACCACCGCGTCCGTCGGCGCCGTCCGCCCGCGGTCCGCAACATCACCACCCACCTGTCGCGATCCCGTGCGCCCTTATTCGCGGAGTCACCATGTCTGCACTGCGCCACTCGCGCTTCCGCCGCCTACTGGTCGGCGAGTCCGTGTCCAGCTTCGGCGACAGCGCCATGTTCCTGTCGCTCGGCGTGTGGGCGAAGGATCTCACTGGCTCGAACACCGCGGCCGGTCTCGTATTCCTGTTCCTTACCGGGCCGCAGCTCGCTGCTCCGTTGCTCGGTCATCTCGCCGATCGGGTCCGACGTCGCTCGTTAATGATCTGGTCCAACGTTTTCGGCATCGCGCTCATCCTCAGCCTCCTTGGCGTGTCCGGCCGGAACGACCTGTGGCGCCTGTACGTTGTCGCGGTCGGTTACGCATTGCTCGCCTCGGTTCCCGCACGCAGCGGACTGCTCAAGGATCTGCTGCCGTCGGACGACGCGGCGAGCGGACAGTCACTGTTGTCGAGCGTCGGTCAGGGCACCCGGATCCTGTCGCCTGTCATCGGTACGGCGATCTACGCGACCTTCGGCGGTGGCACGCTCGCGGTCGTCGACGCCGCCACTTTCGCGGTGGCCATCGTGGCGCTGCTGTCGATCCGGGTCACCGAATCGCCGATCGAAGAAACGGCCGAACCGTTCGGTCGGCAGCTCACGGCCGGTTTCCGGTACGTACACGCGACCCGCCTGCTGTGGCAGCTCACCATCGCGCTGACCGCGTTCCTGGCCGTCGCCGGGCTGTTGGAGACCGGCTTGTTCGCGGCGATCCAGTACGGCATCCACCGGCCGCCGTCCTTCTACGGCGTGCTGCTGTCGGTACAGGGCGCGGGCACGATCTTCGGTGCCGTCCTTGCCTCGAAGGTGGTCAAGGTTCTCGGCGAGGCGCGTACGACGGGCGTCGGCGCAATCGGCGCTGGCGTCGGCATGGCGTTCGCCATCGTGGCGCCGTCCGTTCCGACGTTCCTGATCGGGATGTTCGTGTGTGGCGCGTCGCTCGGCCTAATGTTCGTCGCATTCGGGACGGCGCAGCAGCTCTACACGCCCGGACGGCTCACCGGCCGGGTCGGTGCGGCCAGCGCCGACCCCCGCCGTCGTCGCCTCCATCGCCGACGAATTGCCCGCGACGTCCGTTTCACCGGTCGCCGCGACGGTGCCAACCGCGTCATGATCCACCACAATGGACGATCCGCGTCGCTGCAACGACCCCAATCGTCCACCCCAGTGGATCACCCGAAGGATCCACCGTTGCCACGGCCACCTTCCGCGTCACTTCCACCCGCGATGCCCAACCCGCGGCGCAGGGTGGCCGGCCGACGGGGCGGAAACGGACGACTGCGGCTTGGCCAGGAAGGAGGTGGCGGGGCGGCTTTCTCACGACAGACCTAAATGCTCTGCCGTCCGAGTGAGAAAGCCGCCCCGCCACTCAAGCGCAACCCGGCTAAATCATCAACTCCCGCACCGTGTCGAGCCCGATCACACCACCGGACACTACGCACACGACCACATCCTCCGGCCCGAACCCCGCCGACAACGCGCACGCCACTGGCGTCGCGCCCGCGCCTTCGGCCAGCACCCGATTGCGGTCGAGAAGCAGGCGCAGCGCGGCTGCGACGTCGGTCACGGGTGCGACGAGCGAGGTAATGCCGAGCTGCGTCGCGCGGTCGTACATGCTCGGCAGGACGGTACGGCTGCCGATCCCGTCCACGAAGGACGGTTGCATGTCCACGGTGGCCGGTCCACCGGCCGCCAACGAAGCGGCCAAGGGAGCCGCGGTCGCGACCTCGCAGGCGAGAACCCGCGCGGTCGAGTCCACCGAGGCGAGGCCGCTCGCTATTCCGCAGGTCAATCCGCCGCCGCCCCACGGGACGAGAACGTGTGTCACCGACGGCAGGTCCTCGACGATCTCGAGACCGATCGTGGCATTGCCGGCCATCACGGCCACATCGTCGAACGCATGGATGAAAACGCCGTCCACGCCGTCGACCCGACGCTGTACAAAGGCGTCCCACCACGCTTCGGCACTCACGGGCACGACACGCGCGCCGAGCGCCTCCATCGCGGCGATCTTCGACGTCGGTGCGGTCGGGGGTACGACGACGGTGCACGGCACGCCGAGCCGCTTCGCAAACCACGCCGCCCCTTGCCCCATGTTCCCGGCCGACGCGGTCACGATGCCCGCGGCCACCTCGTCCGCGGTCGCGCTGGCGAGCACGGCGGCGGCGCCGCGCAGCTTGAACGAACCGATCGGCTGGAGGTTCTCGAGCTTCAGATAGATCTGCGCATCGGGAATGTTCAAGCGCACCAACGGAGTACGGATAGCGACGCCGGCCACGGCTTCGCGCGCCTTGGCGATGTCGGTTGCGGTCGGCAATTCCGCGGCGCCCATCAGACTGAGCCCCCCATCAGACTGAGCCCACCCATCAGAAGGCCGCCCGGGTTCCGGCGCCGATGCGGCGGGCCGCCGAGACGACGTACGCCGCCGCGGCCAGATCCTCGACGGCCAGCCCGAGCGATTCGAATACGGTCAGCTCGTCGTCGCCGGTGCGGCCTACGACCGATCCGTTCAGCACTTCTCCGACGTCGGCGACGATGTGTTCCGGTCCAAGCCCGACCTCGGCGGCGGCGATCACATAATCGCCGGCCTCGTGCAGCGCCGACTCGCGACGGTCGGCGAAGAAACGCGCGGCGGCCACCGTTGCGGTGTCGAGTTCGCGGGCCGTCGGTACGCACGCTCCGACCGCGTTGATGTGCGCGCCGGGTGCAAGCCATGCCCATTGCACCAGTGGCTCGGTCGCCGACGTTGCCGTCACGACAATGTCGGCTCCGTCGACCGTGGCACGCGCATCCGCCTCGAATGACACCGGCAGGCCTAACTCGTTCGCCAGACGGGCGGCCACCTCGGCGCCGCGCGCGGCGTCGCGTCCGGTCATCCGTACCCGGGAAAGCGGTCTGACCGCGGCGATCGTGCGGACATGCCATGCGCCTTGGACGCCCGTGCCGAAGACCGCGAGATCGGCGGCGTCCTTGCGGGCCAACGCGTCGGTCGCCACGGCGGAGGCGGCCGCCGTGCGGATGGCTGTGATGGCCGACGCGTTCAGAATCGCCTGCGGCTCACCAGTCTCCGGATCGATCAGAATCACCATGCCCTGATGGGCGTCCTTGCCGATGGCCGGATTGTCGCCGAAGATGCCGAGAAACTTGAGGCCGAGAACCGGATCCGGCTCGGCCAGGTAGCCCGGCATCATGCCCAACATGCCGCGCACGCCGGGCGGCCGTTCAATGGTCCGCAGCGGTTGGAAGCCGGCGCCCCGCGCGAGCGCGGCGAGCGTGTCACGCATAACCGCGATGCAGGCGTCGACGGTCAGCAGGTCGGTCACGGCGTCGTGATCGAGCACAAGAATCTCCACCCGCACAGTCTCGCCTGAGCACCGACGCCGGCTCAACCGGGCCGGATCAACAGCCGGAGTCGCAACCCTCGATCGCGCCGGCTTGGCCCAGATCCGCGTTGACTAGCCGGAAGATGACGTCGAAGGACACGCTGCTCTCGGTGACTTCGATGTGGGTATGGCCGGCCGTGCCGTCCGGCGTGCCGACGGCGTAACCGGAGTCCGGCTTCGACGACAGGCCGGTGAAGTGCGTCGTCATCGTCTGATTGCCAAGCTTGGTCATCCGAGCGGAGTTTCCGTCGACGTACGCGTCCATGTAGTACTTGACATACGCCGTCGGATCGGATGGATAGGAGATCTTGCTCCATGTCTCGACCGAGCCCGCGTGCCACTGGTGGGCGGCTGTCTCGGCGTTGACCGAACGCAGCACGATCCAGTCACCGTCGCGGTTGAAGTACGACGCGTAGCTCGAACCAGTCGCGCCTTGGCTCGACGCGAGCGTCCAGTGTTGATCGAGGCTTCCGTAGCCGTAGAGCTGGTTTTTCGTCGAAGTGTCGGTGAGGAGGGTGAGATAGGACGTCTCATGCGCACCCCACGCGGTCAGGATCGCGCGCAGGTAGTCGCTCGGATAGGCGCGGCTCGGCGGCGCGGAGGACGCGTGGTTGCTCGGCGAGGTGGCCGGCGTGCCGCTGCTGGATCCGGCCGACGCGCCCGCCGATCCGATCCCCGATGCGGCGCCGACACCGGGCGAACCGTTCGGCGCCGCGCCGAACACCCCGTGGCCATTCGCTTTGGCGTTGTCGCTGCAGGCAACGAGGCCGCTCATGGCGACAACCGCCGCGAGCAGCGTCACTACGACTTCGACTCGCCTGCGGCCACCGGACCGCCCGACGTCGCGACGCGCGGTGGCCGGCCGGCGTGCGATGGCCAGTTGGTGTGCGGAGGCCGGTTGGCACACAGTGGCCGGCTGGTGCGCGGAGACCGGCTGGCGCATGACTGGCTCCTCGGGGCAGGGGCGGAAGCCAGCGCATGGTATGCGTTCGGGGTTGGCGCGGACATCGATCAGTCGGATGTCCGACCATGTACTGCTCGCGTTACTTGGACAGCGCGGCCGATCTCGTGGACGCCACGGGAGCTGCGCTAGAGCGGGCGGATTCCCGCCAGCCGACCAGCGCGCCGATCACGAACACCCCGCCGATCACGATCGCGACGACGGCGTACGCAGCCACGGCCCAGCCGATCGCGACAGTGACGGCCAGCACGATCATCCGAATGTCCCAGCCACGAAGGATCGCCTCGCCGCGCACCGGCGTCGCCTGCTTCTCGATCCGTCCGGTGACGTCGTAGTGGTAGAGCGTGAGTACCAAGAGCAGCGTGTACACGAGCCACAACGGCACGCCGCCGAGCACGCCCGCGACCACGATAAACGTGTATTCGGTCGCTCGAAGCCCGGCGACCGTCAGCCAGTCGAGGGGGCCGTCATGGCGACTGCGGGCAGCTAGGCCGGCCAGCAGAGCGAATCCCGCGTAGATCACCACGAGCCATCGCGGACCCCGGTCGCCGGCGATCGCGAAGCCAGCCGCGATCAACACCGCGACGAGCCCGGGCGCGAGCGCCGCCAGCGGCGACACCCGACCTCGCCCGAGCAAGCCGAGTGAGCCGACTGAGCCGAACATCCGGGCGATCGGACCGTCGTCGCGCTGGAAGCCGATGTCGAAGCGCGGCATCACGGCCACCCGGAGGAACAGCGCACGTAGCGTGCGGCCGGCGAGCACGTACGCGAAAGCGATCGCGATCGCGATGAGCAGGACGATGAACATCACTCGCGGCCCGCCGATCGCGATGGCGAGCGCCATGAGCAGCCAGCGATCGCCGATCGGCAGGACCACACTGCGTTTGAGCCAGTACGCGGGGGAGCGGTAACGCCCGTGCGCGGCCGCGGATAGCTGCCCGAGTCTCGCGCCAGCGCCAGCGCCAGCGCCTGCACTGGCACCGGTGCCCGTGGCGGACCCGTCGCGGCCAACCGGTGCGCCGGCCGCGGCGGCGCGCAGCCCGAGGGTGTCGAGTCGGGAACCCAGCGACACCACCGGAAGCGCGCGTGTCGCGGTGTCCTGCAGCGCGCCGTACCAGGTGTCGACCATGTGCCGTACGGTCTGCGCCACGATCGCCGCCAGCGCCAGCCCCCACACATCCGGTTCATGCATCCGTACGCCGCCGATCGCCACACCGGCAAAGACGACGTACTCCTTGGCGCGGTCGGCAATCATGTCGAGCCAACCGCCGTACCGACTGAAGTTGCCGGTATATCGGGCGAGCGAGCCGTCGTTGCAATCGAGGATGAAACTCGCGTAAAGCACTACGGCGCCGACGATGTCGAGCCATCGGACGCCGATCGCGAACACCGCCGCGGCCACGAGCCCGACCGCGATGGACATCCAGGTGACCTGATTCGGCGTGATGCCACGCCGAGCGAAGAACGCGACCAGCCGCGGCGTGTACGAGTGGACCAGGTACGTCGCCAGGAACTCGTCGTCCTCCTTGACGCCCATCCGCACGGCGGCCGCCGGCTCGTCGACGGCGGCGAGCGCCGTCTCGGCCTCGGCGGCCGCCTCGGGGGAGTCGATCCGGTGGCACACAAACAATCGCGGGTTGTAGGCGGACACGACGACCCCGGTCCGTACGAGACCGAGCAGCGCGAGCCCGACCGCTCCGTACGCTCCGGCGTCCGCGTCGAGGTCACGGCCACTGTCGATGGCTTCGGTGCGCAGTGCCGCGCACGCGTCGTGCAGTCGGATCCGGTCGTCGGCGCTGACCATCACGAGCGCCCGGAACACCGCGTTCGGGCCGGTGACCTCTCGCTGATTTGTGCCGACCGACACCACCATGTTCCGCTCGCGCAGTACCGGTTCGCCGTACGCGCCAACGGTCATGTTCCGAGCGGTCTGAACGGCCGCGACCGTCGCGCGTACCCGAGGGCCGGCGAAGGAAGCGATCGCACTGCTGTGGGCGACGAGATCCGCGGCCGCGAGCACGACGGCGCTGTCGGTCGCACTGACCGCGGCGCCGATGACAGCAAGATCACCGGCGATGTCTTCGCTCTCGACGGCGCTATGCCCGGCGGCCCGCAGCGCATCGGCCCAACCCGGCCGCGCGATGACGGTGAGCTCGACGTCGTCGAGTGCACGGAACTGCGCGGCGAGCCGGTCGACGGCCGTTGCGTCACCCACGCGCAGCAATGCGGTCGGCGTGCCGTCGGGCGCGGTCTGCGTCGCGAACATCAACACCCGGGTCATCGCGAGTCACCCGATCGCATCGACATACTCCTCGACGGCGGCGGTGAGACCGGGCGTGTCCAGGTCGAGGTGTTCGAGGATCGTGTATCGCCCGGGTCGGGTCGACGGCGCGAACGCCACAACGTCGACGAACTCCTTCTCGGTGAGGCCGATCTCGGCCGGCGTGCGCGGGAGTTCATGCCGACCGAACGTGGCCACCAAACGCTGGAACGACGGCGCGAACGACTCGTCCTCGCGGCATCGCAGGAACATCGCGAACAACGCGCCGACTCCCGCACCGATGCCATGGCTCGCGGCGTCCGGCTGCAATGTCGCCAGCGCGTGGGCGATCTCGTGGCAGGCGCCGCTGCACGGTCGGCTGGATCCGGCCACCGCCATGGCGACACCGCCCAGAATGAGCGACTGTGCGAGCGTGGCCAGAAAGTCGGTGTCGGAGATCGTGCCGGGATGATGCAGCACCGACTCCGCGGCCGTGCGGGCCAGCGACATCGCCAGCCCGTCGACCGGCTCACCGTTGATCGCGTGGCTTAGCTCCCAGTCGGCACAGGCCGAGATGTCGCTCAGCGCATCGCCGATCCCGGACTTGATCTGGTACGCCGGGCTGCGCGCGACCAGATCGAGGTCGACCACGACGGCGATCGGGATGTGTACGCCGTACGACGGGGAACTGCTGCCCCAGACCAGTGTGCTGACCGGCGACGCCAGCCCGTCGTGAGCGAGGCTCGTAGCAACGGCGACCATCGGCATGCCCTGCATCGTCGCTGCGTACTTGACCGTGTCGATGACTTTTCCGCCGCCGATGCCGATAACGGCGTCGTACTCCAGGGTCCGCAGTTGCGTGGCGAGCGCCATCGCGGAGTCGAACGTGCCGGCCTCGATGGTGATCAGGTCGGCGGCCGGCAGCATCTCCGCCACCGCGTCGGCGAGCGACGGACCGATGCCCGAGCCGTGTACGACGGCAACACGGCCGCCGGTGGAGATGCGGCTGTCGGCGATCACCGTGTCCAGCCGGCCCAGGGCACCGGGGGAGATTTCGATCGTGAGGGGCGTCAGGATCGTGCGGGCTAGCAGCGGCATGCGACCTCCCGCGCCCGCGCGAGGTCGGCGTGGTCGTCGACCTCGACCCACTCCAGCGACGGCAACGGTGCGACGCCGACCGGCACGCCCTGGTCGGCGAGCACCTGGTAGCCGTCCTCATAGTAGAGATTCGGGTCACGCCGCCAGGTCTCGTCGAGCGCAGCGGCTAGGTCGCTGGCGACGCCCGCGCCGATCAGGGTCGCACCGATGTATTCGCCATGCGCGTCGGCCACCGGCATCTGTTTGGTGATCTTGTGTACGGTCCGGTGCCAAGTGCCGGTCGTATTGTCGGCCAGTGTCACCTTCATCGCTTCGTCGGTGAGCTGTTTCGTGACGTCAAGAGCAAGGGTGATCTCCGGTATCGGCGACGGCATGGCGCTGACCGACGTGGCCTCCGCCAGCCTGGCCGATGCTGCCTCAGCCGCGGCGGTAAGCAGCGTCTGTTCGACGTCGACCGGGTGCACGGTGTCGCCGTTGACGAGGAGCGCGCCGCCGGCGTACGCATCGCGGGCGAGCCACAGTGAGTACGCGTTGTTGCGGTCGAAGCGATCATTACGGATGATCTCGATAGCCAGACCGTGCCGCGCTTCGAGGTCCGGTACCCGGGCGATGAGCGCCTCCGCGGCGTGGCCCGCGACCAGCACAGCGTCGGTCAAGCCGACCTTCGCGAGATTACGCAGGATCACGTCTAGGATCGTGAGCTCGCCGTCCACCGGCAGCAGCGTCTTGGGCAGCGCGTCGGTATCCGGCCGCAGGCGTTGACCCTGTCCGGCCGCGAGAACGAGCCCAATCACGTGTGTCCCTTCATCTACCTGCCGAGCGGTCGATCTACCTGCGGAGCTGTCGATCTACCTGCGGAGCGGTGGCCGATGGTGGCGGCTAGCGATCCGAGCCGGACACCATCGCCGGCTGCCGATCATCCGGATCGGCCGCCGCGATCCGGTCGTGGCGGTCCAGGCTAACCGGAGGCGCGTGCGGCACCATAACGGGCGTGACCGGCAGCCCGCGCCGCACCGAACCCGATGGGGTGTTTCGACTATTTTGGTGGACTTCACTGTAAGCATTGGCGCGACGGCCCGCGCTCGAACGAGTCACGCGCATGGCTGACCTGCCCGACGAGCTGCGCACCGCGCTTGCCACCCGGCTCGCCGCCGAACCCGTCGACCGGATGCGCTCGGCCGTCGCCCGCTTGATCGACGCGTATCGGTCGGGCCGGCGGGCGGCGACTCCGATCCTGGCCGGCCCAACCGAGATCGCCGCGTACGCCGCCTATCGCATGCCGGCGACGTACGCGGCCGTCCGGGCGGCGATCGGTGCCCTGCTGCCGACTCTGCCGGCACCGACAAGCCTCGCAGACGTCGGCGGGGGGACGGGCGCCGCCGCGTGGGCTGTCGCCGACGCGTTTCCACCGATCGAGCGAATCACGGTTGTCGACCAGGTGGACGACGCCCTGGCGCTCGGGGCGACGCTGGCCGCGAGTGCGTCGGCTCCGGCGATGCGGTCGGCGACCTGGCAACGATCGTTGCTTCCGGCCGAACTGCCGTCGGCGGATCTGATCACCATTTCTTATGTACTCGGGGAACTCGCCGAGGCGGCCCAGCACGATCTCGTCGCGCACGCGGCGAACGCGGCCGCCGCGTCCGCCGCGGCTGGTCGGGCCGGTCGCGCTGGCGTGGTCGTGATCGTCGAGCCGGGTACGCCGGCCGGCTATGCCCGGGTCATCGCCGCTCGCGATCAGTTGCTCGCGCTCGGGCATCGCGTGCTCGCGCCGTGCCCGCATCAGCTCACGTGCCCGCTGGCCGCCGGCGACTGGTGTCACTTCGCGGCGCGGGTCAACCGTACGGCGCTGCACCGGCGGATCAAGGACGCCGACCTGTCCTACGAGGACGAGAAGTTCTCCTACGTCGCCACCGCATCGCCGCGGGATGGCCTCGAGGCGCTACCGGCCGGCGACGGACGCGTGATCCGGCGGCCGACACAGCGCAAGGGACTCGTGACGCTTCGGCTCTGCCGCCCGGACGGTACGGCCGGCGACCGCATCGTCACCAAACGGCACGGCGACCTCTACCGGCAGGCGCGCGACACTCATTGGGGTGACGCATTCCCGGCCTGAAACCGCCGCCGGTCGCCGTGTCCCCAGGGCCACCGCCGGGGCCGTACCCGCGTGCCGGCCGGAGCGGTGCCCACCGCATGATCCGTCAACATGGACGATTAGGGCGATGACAGCGGCGTTGATCGTCCACGACAGTGGATCATGGACCGCCGGAGGCGACGAGCGGACGGCGGGCCAACCGCACAAAGACAGCCAGACGGGCAACAACGGGCATAGAAAAACCCGGCGTCCGCGAACGGACACCGGGTCTTTGGTTGAGCGTGTCAGATGGGGCGGACCTGCTCCGCCTGCGGGCCCTTCTGGCCCTGGGCAATTTCGAACTCGACTCGCTGGTTCTCCTCCAGAGTGCGGTAGCCGCTCGTCTGGATTGCGGAGAAGTGCACGAACACGTCGGATCCGCCACCGTCCACGGTGATGAAGCCGAAGCCCTTCTCGGCGTTGAACCACTTAACGGTTCCCTGCGCCATGTTTCTCTCCTTCATGAGGGTGTACCGGCCGCGCGCGCTGCGGGCCTTACTTGGCCGTTTTCGAGCAGCGGCGCCTTTTGCCGATCACAACCGAGCGGCGCAGGTGCGGTCCACGTACACAAAAACTCAGCAAAGGATACACGCAGACCCGCGCCGTAGGGAGTCCAACAAGATGGGAAAGATTCACACTCAGGGGCGCGAGATCCGCAGCGCCTGGGTCGGTGCGTCCGCCATCACAGAACTTGGCGTTGCCGCAGGTGAGCGCGCCGGCAGTCGGTCGGCCCGGCCGATCTCCACGCCCTCGTAGAGGACGACGACGTCCCATTCGCCCAGCTGTTTGTGCTGCCCCTTGGTCAGCTTCTCGGTGACCGGTGGCTCGGTCGGTCCAGTCCGTCTCACCAGGGTTGTCCCGTTCGTGCTCGTATCAGCGATCCTGAGCCCGTCGTCGCGCAACTCGAGGCGCGCGTGGCTGCGGCTCACCCAGCGGATACCAGCCTCGTCGAGGTACGGACCGACCGCCACCACCTCCGATCCTTCGGGGGCCCGGCCGACCATGACCGACCCGCCGGCGGCGACGGCGAACCGGTGCCGGACAAAGCCGTCCACCCGTACCGCCATCGGCCAGGTGACGGGGCGCGGCCCGGCGTCGGTCAGGCGCTTGCCATGACGCGGACAGGACGGGACTCCGTTGCGAATGGCGGGCGGAGGCTGTCCGACGACTCGGGATTGACCGAAGCTCGAACACTCGAATTCGGGACATGTCCATTGCCGGCCGAGCACCGGATTTGGTCGCGTGGGCGGCACCGGCGGCTGGCCGGCGTGAGCGATCAAGGAGATGCCGCCCGGCGCCGGCACCGGCGCGTACGCCGGCGAGCCACCGCCGACCCGCGTGATCATGGCCATGCCGGTGAGCGCGCTGATCTCCCGTACCCGTGGAACTACCGGCGTGCCCGCCGGCAGCACTTCGATCAGGCCATCGTCCGACCAACGCCGGATCACCATGCGTTCGTTCGACGTCAGTTCGGTGTCCGACATCAACGCCCGGTCGGCCACGACGTAGGTGGCCGCGCTGCTGTCGCCGAGCCGTTGGACCAGAGCGTCGACAACGAGCCCAAGGCGTAGCAGGTTTGCCGGCCGTCCCCCGTCGAGGTCGCCGAGCCGAGTGATTTCGCTCAGGTCGACGACGCCGGCCGCCACGGCGGGGTCGATGGACAGGCGCCGTTCGATCGCGTCGAGAACCTTCGAGACTTCGAAACGCACCCGCCCATTGTGCCGTGTCGTGCGAAAACCTGTGAGAGTGCCCGGCCGGCGCGTTCGGCGCCCGGCCGCGTGGAGCCGGCTAGGCCCGCCGTCACCAGGGCCCGGCAGCCGCCGTCACGACGGCCCGGCAGCCGCCGTCACGAGGGCCCGATGCACGCTTATCCGGTCGAACCACGGGTAAACCTTCACGGTCTTCACAGCTCGATCGCTTAGTTCCGTTCGCCGCAAGTGGGACGCTGAATGGGGCGGTGATGCATGGGACGGCGGACAGCACACACGACAGAAACGGAGAACCGGACAAATCCGGTGCCACGATGGGTCGCACCCGGGTTTGCGCTTGCGGCCGTGTGCACGGTGCCGTGGGTGGTGTTCCTGGCCGCCAGCCTCCCGGCGACCAGTCGCGTCAATGATCGTCTCGCCTGGGTCGGCTTCGACGTCAGCGAGGTGATCATGCTCGCACTGACGGCATACCTGGCGTGGCGGGGCAAGGCCAAGGTGGCACTGGCCGCCACTGCGCTCGCCACGATGCTGGTCGTCGACGCATGGTTTGACGTCAACACGAGTACGGCCGGCGCCGAACGCGACATGGCGCTGGGGTTCGCGGTGCTTGAGCTCTCGCTGGCCGCGGTGAGTCTGTGGATCGCCTTCCATGCCGCGTCCGTTGCCCGTCGCCGGCTCGAGGACCTGGCTCGGCGCGAAGCGGAACGAGAGATCCGGCGGACTCTGCCGTCGCACGGACGTCCGGGCCGGCTGACCGAGCTCGCGGTGTGGGCCAGGGAGCGGCCCGGTCATGTCTCGGACACGGTCGGGCGGTCGGGCGACGCCGCCACTGGGCCGGTCGTCAACGAGATCGGTGGCAACGACGCGCTGGGTCCGGGACGCCGGAGCCGCTCGCGAAAAGTCCCCGTTCGCGTGGCCGGCCGTGTGACTGGCCGCTTGGCCGGCGGCGGGAACGGCGCCGCGCGGACGCCACGCATCATGAACGCCGCGAGTGTCGCACGGCTGCGTGCGCGCAAACACATCCGCCGGTACGTTCCGGACAAGCGACATCCGGCATCGGCCGACCTCGCTGACTGACTCACCGAGGGCACGACCTTACCGAGCGCACGACAATCGGGCGGCGTCGCATGATGCTGGTAGAAACGTGGGCGTGACGGCCAACAGCGATCCTCCCGGTGTAACCGATCTGCGCAGCGAGGCCGAGTCCGTGCTCCGTGCGCTCGCCGGCCCGGGTGCCCAGCTGCGACCAGACCAGTGGCAGGCGATTGATGCGCTGGTGGTGGGTCGACGACGAGTCCTGTGTGTGCAGCGGACCGGATGGGGAAAGTCGGCCGTCTACTTCATCGCAACCGCGTTGCTGCGCACGCGCGGCGCCGGTCCGACCGTCATCGTCTCGCCGCTGCTCGCGCTGATGCGCAACCAGATCGACGCTGCGGCCCGAGCCGGCGTGCACGCGCGCACGATCAACTCGGCCAACCTTGACGACTGGGACGCCATCGTGGCCGAGGTGCATGCCGGCGACGTCGACGTGCTGCTGATCAGCCCCGAGCGGCTGAACAATCCCGACTTCCGTGACAACGTGCTGCCCAAGCTCGCCGCGACGACGGGTCTGCTGGTCGTCGACGAGGCCCATTGCGTGTCCGACTGGGGTCACGATTTCCGACCGGATTACCGCCGCCTGCGTACGCTGCTGGCCGAGTTGCCACCGGGTACGCCCGTGCTGGCAACGACCGCGACGGCGAACGCGCGGGTAACGATCGACGTCGCCGAGCAACTCGGCACCAGTGGCGCCGGCGACGACAGTCGGGCCGGCGGCCATCCCGAAACGCTGGTGCTCCGCGGCCCGCTCGATCGGGAGACGCTTCGCCTCGGCGTCGTACGGCTTCCGACCGCGGCGCACCGTCTCGGGTGGCTCGCCGATCACGTCGGCGCGCTGGATGGCTCCGGCATCATCTACACACTTACCGTCGCCGCGGCCAACGACACGGCGGCGTTCCTGCGCGGGCTCGGTCTCCCGGTGGCGAGTTATACGGGACAGACCGACGACGCCGAGCGGCAGGCGGCCGAGGCCGACCTGCTCGCCAACCGTGTCAAGGCGCTCGTCGCGACGTCGGCACTGGGGATGGGCTTCGACAAACCGGATCTCGGCTTCGTGATCCACCTGGGCGCACCCGCATCGCCGATCGCGTATTACCAGCAGGTCGGCCGGGCCGGGCGCGCCGTGGACCGCGCCGATGTGTTGCTCCTTCCGGGCTCCGAGGACCAGGCGATCTGGCGGTATTTCGCGTCGCTGGGCTATCCCCGTGAAGAACAGGTCCGGGCCGTCCTCGACACGCTCGCCGACGCTCGCCGGCCGCTGTCGGTGCCGGTGATCGAGGCCGCTGTCGAGATCCGCCGCTCCCGCCTCGAACTCATGCTCAAGGTGCTCGACGTCGACGGCGCCGTACGGCGGGTCCGTGGTGGTTGGGAGTCAACCGGGCAGCCGTGGCGTTACGACCGCGAGCGACTTGACCGGGTTGCCGCGGCCCGCGACGCCGAGGCGGCGCTCATGCTGGAGTACGAAGCGACAA
>DASQPR010000636.1:0-4601 GCA_035643815.1 Micromonosporaceae bacterium
GTGACTGGGACTGTGATGCGGCACGCGCTATGCGCGTGAATCGTCCCTTGCACGGCAGTTGACACCGCCGGCCCGCCGTAGCGGTGTGCGGGTTTCATGTCCACTTTGTCGACCGGCGTGCCTGAGTCCGGTCACCAAGGAGCGCGCGTGCTCAACATCCGGCTGTCGGACCGACTGATGAACGCAAATCCGCAGATCCTCGCGGTGCCGGTGACGTCGGCCCCCCGACCGGCGCTCCAATCGGTCGGCGGCGTCGTCCATGCGGATTTGCGCACCCAACTCGATGCATTTCTGACCGACGCCGACCACTCCGGCAAAGCGGGCACGATCGCCACGCTTCCGCGCCCGCTCGCGACACCACGTCGCGTCTTGCTCGTCGGCGTTGGTGACGGCGATGAGCAAGGGTGGCGCGCGGCCGGGGCGGCGCTCGCACGGGCGGCGGCTAAGGACGATGAGCTCACCGTCATTCTGCCCGAGTCCGCGAGTGCGGCCGCGGCGCGTGGCCTGGCGGAGGGTTTGTGGCTTGCGTCCTACACGTTCAACCTGACTCGACGCCGGGTTGGCTCAGCCGTCGACGGCGAGGTGGGAGCGCCGGTGCGGCTGAACACGCCCGGCCGCCGTACGGCCGAGAGCTTTATCGATCCCGAACCCGAGCAGACCCTCCGCAAGGTAACCGTGCTGGTCGCCGACGCGGGCGACCGTGACTATGAGTCCGCGTTGGCCGAAGCGCATTCCGTCGCGACGGCGACACGCTTCGCCCGTGACCTGACCAACATGCCCAGCGAGGAGAAGACACCGGCATGGTTCGCCGATCAGGTGATCAAGGTGGCCGCGGGCAAGGCGGGCCTGGATGTCCGCGTGTGGGCCGGCGCGGAACTCGCCGACGCTGGCTTCGGCGGTGTGATCGCGGTCGGGGGCGGCTCGACTCGTGCGCCCCGACTCGTGCAACTGTCCTGGCAGCCGGCCGACGCGGATGAAACGACCAGGCATGTCGTGCTCATCGGCAAGGGCATCACGTTCGACACCGGCGGCATCTGCATCAAGCCGCGCGACGGCATGAAGTTGATGCGCAAGGACATGGGCGGTGCGGCGGCCATCATCGCGGCCACGTTCGGAGCGGCCGAGCTCAATTTGCCGGTACGCATCACGGCACTTGCGCCGCTCGCGGAGAACATGGCGAGCGGTTCGGCCTGGCGGCCGGGCGACGTCGTCCACCATTACGGTGGTCGGACCAGCGAATGCCTGAACACCGACGCCGAGGGCCGCGTGGTGTTGGCCGACGCGCTCGCTTACGCGGCCGCGGAACTGCGGCCGGATGTACTCGTTGATCTTGCGACTTTGACCGGTGCCAACGCGGTCGCTCTCGGTAAGCGCACGGCGGCGCTCTATAGCGAGAACCCGGATCTCGCGGCCGCGCTGACGAACGCAGCCACCGACGCGGGCGAGCGGGCCTGGCGGATGCCGCTGGTCGACGACTATGTGCGCGACATCTCGAGCGAGATCGCCGACGTCGCGAACTCGTCGAGCGCCGGGGCCGGGTCGATCGCCGCTGCGCTGTTCTTGCGCGAGTTCACTGGCGACGCGCGCCCCAACTGGGTGCACATCGACATGTCGGCGCCGTCGTGGGCCGACAGCGTCGACGGCGAACTCGCCAAGGGTGCGACCGGCTGGGGCGTGCGTACATTGCTGCGCTGGCTCGGGGACGTCTAGCGCCGCACGTTCAGGCGACCGCCCGCCTCATACACGGACGGCGCAGAGCAGTCCGTCGCCGATCGGCAACAATGCCGGCCGCCAGCCGTTGTTGTCGCGGAACGAGCGCACCAGATCGCGCAGCGCCACCGTTTCCGGATCTCGCATCGCCGGGTCGGCAACGCGGCCACCGGCCAGCGGCCCGTTCAGGGCGAGGATGCCCCCGGCCCGCAACAGCCGTGGCGCCTCCGCGACACAGGCGGGGTAGTCGGCCCGATCACCGTCCAGGAAGAGCAGATCATAAGCACCGTCTGCGAGCCGTGGCAGCACGTCGAGCGCTTGGCCGGTGATAAGACGGGTACGGCCGGCCGCGTGGCCTGCCTCCGCGAAGATACGGCGGGCCATCCGTTGGTGCTCGGCATCGATGTCGATCGTTGTCAGGACGCCATCGGTCCGCATCCCACGCAACAACCACAGCGCCCCGACGCCGGTCCCAGTACCGATCTCGATCGCCGCTCGGGCGGACGTGGCGGCGGCGAGCATGCACAGGGTCGCGCCGGTGCTAGGGGAGATCGGTGTGAGGCCGGCGTCGGCGGCCAACCCGCGCGCGACGCGCAGCACGTCGTCCTCCGGCAGGAACGCTTCGACGAAGTCGCGACCCGATCGCGGCGCGTTCGTTTCTGCCGTTGTTGCCATCAGCGATACCCCCTTCTGCTCGCGCCGGCCGTCGCTGCGTGCCCGAGATGTCCGACGGGTCCGGCGTCGTTGCCGCTCAGACGACGTCGATACGGTCAAATCCGCCGACCCGAGTCACAAGACCGCTCTTGGTCACGCCGTCGGGCGTGCAATCCTGGAACGAACGGGTCACGAGCAGACGATTGGGGATGTCGTGGCGGACGGACAGTCGCGATGGTCGGCGGATTCGGCCGGCGGCCTCGTGCCGTCGCCGGACTACTCCGGCGCACTCTACGACGCGGGGGCGGGTAGCAGCACGTACCCTGCCGGCGCGCCGGGCCAAGCGATGTCCGGTGACAGCGTCGGGCCCGGCCACGCGCCGACGTCGCCCGGTACGGCGACCGCACCCAATGGCTCCGCCGGATCCGCCGGAGCCGGCAACTCTCCCTGGTGGACGGATGCGCGCTCGGATCCGTGGCGCGATCCGGGCGCACCGGCCGCGCTCATCCTCGCGGCGCCGGAACCCGATCCGGAGCCCGCAGCCGAGGTCGACTCACCGCGCCGGCGAGTCTCGCTCGGCCAGGTCCTGCTCATCAGCGTGCTTGCGGCTCTGCTCGCTGGTGGTCTCGGCGGCGCCCTCGGCTATCTGGCGGCCGTCAAGGGCGGCCTGCGAGATGCCGTACCGCTGGGTAACGGTTCGGCGACGACCCCGGGACTTGCCCAGCGAGCGCCGGGGTCGCTCGCCGCGGTCGCGAAGTCAGTGCTGCCGAGCGTCGTGACCGTACGGGTGGACAGCTCACTCGGCTCGGCGATCGGCTCGGGATTCATCGTGTCGTCCGACGGCTACATGATCACCAACGACCACGTGATCGACGGCATCAACGGGAACGCGACGATTACGTTCAACGACGCCAGTACGGCGCCGGCCAAGCTCGTCGGCACGGACCCGGAGTCGGACATCGCCGTACTCAAGATCGCGAAGGCCGGCTTGCCCGCAGTGACATTCGGCAACTCGGACTCGATCGCGGTCGGCGATCCGGTCCTCGCCATCGGGGCGCCACTTGACCTGCAGAATTCGGTTACCGCCGGCATCATTTCGTCGCTGCGCCGGCCGCTGGAGATCGCCGACGGCAGTGGCCCGACCCGCTATTACGCCGCCATCCAGACCGATGCCGCGATCAATCACGGCAATTCGGGTGGCCCGCTGGTCGACGCGGCCGGGCACGTCATCGGCGTGGACGCGGTGATCAAGTCACTTGGCGGCACCGATAACGAGGCGGGCAACATCGGACTCGCCTTCGCCATCCCGATCAATCAGGCGAAACGCACCGCGGAGTCGATCATCTCGACCGGCAAGGTACAGCGGACCGTCATCGGCGCGACGCTGCGGGCGAGCTACCACAACCCCAACGGCGGTGTGCTGCTGTCGACCGTTGCCGCGGGCGGCCCCGCCGATCAGGCCGGACTCCAGTCCGATGACGTCATCCTGTCGGTCGGGGGCACAGCGCTGGACGCGGCCGGCGATCTGACCGCGATCGTGCGTGAGTACGCGCCCGGCTCGGTGGTGTCGGTGACCTATCTGCGCGGTACGGCGCGACACACCGTACAGGTGAAGCTCGTCGCCTCCGGTAGTTGATCAACGGGCGCGGCTCTGCGACGGGCGCGGCTAGGCGACGCTCGCGCCGGTCGGCACGCTCGGCCCGCTCCGCCCGCGCGCTCGGCCTGGCGCGTTGCGCCCGAGTGGCGGCTGATTGAACGCTGAGGCCTGCGTCTGGCGGGTGCGGCGGTCGACTGCGTACGCTGAGACCGGCGACGAGTGGAGGTGGGATGGACTTCTTCGGCATCGGTGGTTGGGAGTTCCTCGTCCTGATCTTGCTCGCCATGTTCATCTTCGGGCCGGACAAGCTGCCCAAGGCGATCAGCGACGGCGTACGCATCCTGCGCAATCTCCGGGACATGGCGCGCAACGCGACCACGGATCTGAGCCGTGAGCTCGGCACCGACATATCGCTGGAAGATCTCAACCCGAAGTCGCTGATCCGCAAGCACATCCTGAGCGAGGAAGACGAGCGGGAGCTCCGCAAGCCGATCGAGACGCTTTACCGGGATGTCCGCAAAGACGTGACCGGAGTTCGCGGCGAACTGCAGCGAGTCGCACGCGACGTGGACATCCGGCAAAAGCCGGTGAGCGCGAACGGACCGACGGCGATCGCGCCCGCAACGCCGCACAGTAATGC
>DASQPR010000637.1:0-6651 GCA_035643815.1 Micromonosporaceae bacterium
GCGTCTCGATGCGGCCGACGACCGGTACCGCGCTCGGTCTCGGCACGGCCGTGCTCTATCTCAGCCTGATCGTGCTGATCCCGCTGGCCGCGGTCGTCTATACCGCCGCCAAGGGCGGCTCGCACACGTTCTGGGACACGATCACCACGCCTGATGCGTGGGCCGCGCTCAAGCTGACCGTCCTCGGTTCGCTTCTCGTCGCGTTCATCAACCTCATCATGGGTACGGTCATCGCCTGGGTGCTCGTCCGCGATCGGTTTCCCGGCATGGCGATTGTGGATCTGCTCATCGACCTACCGTTCGCGTTGCCGACGATCGTGGCGGGACTCGTACTCCTCGCGCTCTACGGCACGACGAGTCCACTGCACATCAACGTGGCCTACACACGTATCGCGGTGATCCTCGCGCTGCTGTTCGTAACGCTGCCGTTCGTCGTCCGTACCGTCCAGCCGGTCCTTCTCGAACTCGACCAGGACATGGAGCAGGCCGCGCATTCGCTCGGTGCGACGCGCTGGACGACATTCCGGCGGATCGTGCTGCCGAATCTCGCGCCGGCGATGCTGTCCGGCGCCGGGCTCGCGTTCACCCGAGCGATCGCCGAATATGGCTCCACATCGTTCATCTCCGGCAACCTGCCGGGGAAGACCGAAGTCGCCGCGGTGGCGATCTTCGGCCGGATCCAGAACGACGACAACACAGGCGCGGCCGCGATCTCGGTTGTGCTCCTCGCCATCGCGCTGGTGGTGCTGCTCGTCCTGGACGTCCTGCAACGACGGGCGGCGCACCGTGGCTAAGTGGATACGTCGCATCGTCGTTGTCGTATATCTCGCGATGCTGCTCGTGATCCCGGTCGGGCTCATCGTCTGGCGTACGTTCTCCGGCGGGCTGCAGCCGGTGACCGATGCGCTGACCTCGGACGACTTCAAGCACGCGCTGAAGTTGACGCTCGAGGTCGGCATCTCGGCCGTTGTGGCGAACACAATCTTCGGCATCGGCGTCGCCATGATGCTCGTCCGTGGACGGTTCTGGGGCAAACGTCTGCTCTCGGCCGCCATCGATCTGCCGATCGCAGTGTCGCCGGTGATCGTCGGTCTCGCGCTCATCCCCGTCTATGGCATCCACGCGCCGGCCGGCGGCTGGCTGGAGCGGCACGGCATCCAGATCATTTTCGCGGTGCCCGGCATGGTGCTCGCGACCGTGTTCGTATCGCTACCGCTCGTCGTGCGAGCGATCGTCCCGGTCCTACAGGAACTCGGCCAGGAGCAGGAACAGGCCGCTCACACGCTCGGCGCGAGCCGCTGGACGGCGTTTTGCCGGATCACGATCCCGAGCATTCGCTGGGCTCTCGCGTACGGCATCGTGTTGTGCCTTGCCCGCGCGCTCGGCGAGTATGGCGCGCTGGCCGTCGTGTCCGGCCGGATCGTCGGGCAGACGCAGACCGTCACGCTCTACGTCGAGCAGGAATACAACAACATCGACCAGCCCGGCGCGTACGCCGCCGCTACCGTACTGGCGCTCATCGCAATCATCGCGTTGCTGATAACCAAGCTGCTCCAGCCGCGGGCGGTTCGCGCCGCCGAGCCGTTCGTCCCGGCCGACGCGATCGCTGCCGACCAGCCGGCCCGGGTGCTGGAACAACCGGACGCAGCACGCGCGTCCACGAAGGAACTCTCATGACCGATACGTCCACCGCACCTCAGACTCATGTCGGCGAAGGGGCGACCGTCGGCGGCGACGTCGCGATCGACGTCCGTCACGTCAGCAAGTCATTCGGCGATACGCCGGTGCTGAGTGACGTGTCGGTGGCGATCGCATCCGGGTCACTGACCGCGCTTCTGGGACCAAGCGGCGGCGGCAAATCGACGCTGCTGCGCGTTATCGCCGGGCTGGAGACGCCGGACACCGGCAGTGTGCTGATCTCTGGCACGGACGCGACGCGGTTGTCGCCGCAGCGACGCAACGTCGGGTTCGTCTTCCAGCACTACGCCGCGTTCAAGCACATGACGGTGTACGGCAACGTCGCCTTCGGCCTAGAGATCCGCAAGCGGCCGAAGGCGGAGATCCGAAAGCGCGTCACCGAGCTGCTCGAACTCGTCCATCTCGAACAACTCGCCAACCGCTATCCGGCTCAGCTCTCCGGCGGCCAGCGGCAGCGGATGGCCCTTGCGCGCGCACTCGCGGTCGAGCCTGAGGTGTTGCTGCTTGACGAGCCTTTCGGCGCACTCGATGCGCAGGTGCGCAAGGAACTGCGTACGTGGCTGCGTCGGCTGCACGACGAGGTGCACGTGACGACCGTGTTCGTCACGCATGATCAGGAAGAGGCGATGGACGTCGCGGACCACATCGTCGTGCTTGCCGGTGGTCGGGTTGAGCAGATCGGGACTCCGCACGACATCTACGACAATCCGTCGAATGCGTTCGTGATGGGTTTCCTCGGTTCGGTCACGCGACTCGATGGCCGGCTCGTGCGACCGCACGACATCGAGGTCGCCTCGTCATCCCGGGCCGGCGGCATTGCGCCAGGCGGAGTCGAGGCCACGGTCACGCGGGTCGTCCGGTTGGGATTCGAGGTGCGGGTCGAGATGACGTCCGGCGGCGAGGACATCTGGGCGCAAGTCACCCGCGGCGAAGCGGAGGCGCTCGCCCTCGCCGTTGGCGACACGGTGATCATCCGGCCGCGCCCGGATGCCCGTACGTTGGCCGCGTGATCCGTCCGAGGTCCGGGCCACCGATCGCAGCGTGACGCGGCGCCGCGTCGAGCCGCGCCCAGTCGGGTCGCGCCGCGTCGAGCCGAGCGGCGCCGAGCCGAGCCGCGTAGCGCTGCGTCGCGTCACGTCGCGCGAGGCGCCTGACCGGCGCAGATGATCTGGGCTCGCGGCATTGCGCGTCGCGGCGGCCGGACTAAGATCCGGTCGTCGGCAGGCGGGCCGGCCTGGCGAAACGGATCTGAGGTGGCTAGCGGTGACTGCTTGGGCGGTTGTCGGTCTCGACAACGGTGGCAGCAGCAACAACGCGACCGTGCTCGACGCCGACGGAAACTTTCTGGTCGATCGATTGGTCGAGACGCCGAGTCTGGTCCGCGAGGGTCCGAGGATCGCCGTACAGGCACTGGTTGAATCGCTTTCCAACATCCTCGAGGTCACCGGTGTCGCGCGAGACTCGATCCGCGCCGTCGGGCTCGACACGCCGGGACCGGCGAGCGCCGACGGCGTGATCTCCTCGAAGGGTTCGACCAACTTCTCCGAGCCCGAGTGGCGCGGCTTCGACGTGCGGACCGCACTCGAGGAACGGATCGGCATCCCGGTCGTCTACAACAACGACGCGAACGCGGCGGCGCTCTACGCCCACATCGCCTACTTCGGCGCTGCCGCGCCGAATCGCTCGTCGGTGTCGATGATCGTCGGCACCGGCCTGGGCGGGGGAGTGGTGGAGCAGGGCAGCATCGTCCGCGGCGCGGCGGGCATGGCGGCCGAGTTGGGGCACATCCAGATCCCACTGGACGGACTGCTTGAGCCTGGACAGCCCACGCCCTCGTGCAACTGCGGCCTGACCGGCGACGCGGAGAGCTTTGCGTCGCTGACCGGCATCGAGAAGAATCTGCTGCCCTATTGGCTGAGCCGCGAGCCTGGTCACGAGCTCGAACACGTCGAGCCCGGTCTGGCGGCGAAACTCGTCCGCGGCTACGGCGAGCGCCGCGATCCGCTCGCTCGACGCATCTTCGAGCAGCAGGCGATCGCGCTCGGTCGGCTGTGCTCGATCGCCGCGAACTTCACCGATCCGCACGCCTACTTCCTGGGCGGCGGTGTTGTCGAGGCAGCGCCGGAGTTTCGCGACTGGTTCCTCGAGACCGTAGCTGCGAATACCACCTTGCGCGAAGAGCAGCGCAAGGTGGCGACGTTCGCCCTCGTACCCCACCTGGACATGGCCGGGGCGCGCGGGTCGGCGCTCGCCGCCGCCGCGACGCTCGCCGGCTGACTCCGAGCGGACCTCTTCAGGCCACTGTGAGCAGCGTCTTGCCGACGGTGGCGCGTGCTTCGATCGCGGCATGCGCGGCCGCCGCGTCCGCCAGTGGGTGCTCCTGGCCGATCACCGGCCGCAATCGGCCGGCCGCGGCCTCGTCCAGCGCGGCCCGCGACAGCGACACCGACTCTTCCAGACTCATCGGACCTCCGCCGCGCACGTCCACCCGCGCGGCGCGGGCGATGTCGGCGGTGACCGGCGCAGCGCCGCCGCTCGCCATTCCGAACGGGCAGAACCGTCCGCCCGGTCGGAGCAGGCGGAACGCCGCGGCCCCGACATCACCGCCGACACCGTCGAACACCACATCCGCGGCGCCCACGGCGTCGCGGACGCGAGACGACCAATCGCCGGTACGGTAATCGACGGTCACGTCGGCGCCGAGATCGGCGGCGAGTGTCAGCTTGCGGTCGCCGCCGGCCAGCGCGACCACGCGCGCGCCGGCATTGCGCGCGAGTTGGATAAGCAGCGTGCCCACGCCACCGGCGGCCGCCTCGATCACGACCGTGTCACCCTCGCGCACGTCGGCCCGCCGAAGCAGGCTCATCGCCGTCCGGCCATCGGCCAGCAACGCGACGGCGTCGCGCATGGTGACGCCGTCCGGGACCGGAATCAGCCGCGCCGCCGCGGTCACGGCCTGCTCGGCGTACCCGCCCGAGCCCGAAAGACTGGCCACGACCGTGCGCCCAACGAGCTCGGGATCGCCACTAGGCCCTACGGCGGTGACCACGCCGCCGACACCATTGCCCAGGATGGCCGGCAACGGCGGCAGCATGCTCGGGTGCGGCGGTCGCCCGGCCCGGATCTGCGTCTCGACGAACGTGACGTTCGCGAACCAGACCGCGATGAGCGCCTCGTCGCCGGTCGCCTGCGGCGCCGGCACGTCGGTCGTCGCCAGCACCTCGGGTGGACCGAATTCCTTGATCACCGCTGCTCGCATGATGCCTCCCGCTCATCGAAGCCCGCTTGTCGAACCGCACTATCGGAGCGAATCGATCCGACTCCGACTCTAGTCGGAGCGAATCGATCCGACTAGGCGCTACGCTCGGCCCATGGCGTCGCGTCGACTCAGCCCGGAATCGGTACACGGTCGCCAGAGTGAGGCGCGTCGCAACGATCTGGCCGTGCTCGACGCGGCCCGCGACGTGTTCACCGCGCGCGGCGCCGACGCGCCGATCTCCGATGTCGCGGCCCGAGCCGGCGTCGGCATCGGCACGTTATACCGGCGGTACGGCAGCAAGACCGAACTCTTGCAGAGGCTCTGTGTGCTCGCCATGGAGCAGTCGATGGCGGCGGCCACGGCCGCGCTGGCCGCCGACGACGCGTGGAGTGGACTCACGCTCTATGTCCGTACGTGTGTCGGGGTGCGAACCGGTGCACTGGCGGCGCTGGCCGGTCGCGTCGAGACGACCGAGGAGATGCGGCGAACGGCCGGCCGCGGCATGCGGATGGTCGACGAGATCGTGGCGCGAGCCCGCGCGGACGGCAGTCTCCGGCCGGACGTGACCACGCTCGACATCTCGTTTCTGATCGAACAGTTCAGTCGCCGAGCGCCGGATCCGGTCGACGCTAAGGGAGTCGACGCTAAGGGAGTCGACACTAAGGAAGTCGACACTACGGAAGAGGCGAACGTACGCGATCGGCTGCTCGCGATCGCTCTCGACGGACTGCGTGGCCCAGCGCTCGCGAGCCCCGCCGCCGATGTCCTGCCGGGGCGGCCGCCGAGTCGGCGCGCGTACGCGGCCCGCTGGTCGACGCGCGGTTAGCGGCTGCGCTCGTCGCCGTTTGCCTCACGACTGGGCGGTGATGATGCCGTACTCGTGGACCTTCCGATAAATCGTCGCGCGCGACATGCCAAGTGCCTTGGCCGCCTTGGCCTTGTTGCCGTTCGCGTCGGTCAGGCTGTCCACGATCGCGTCGCGCTCCATCGATTCGAGCGGGCTGAGTAGACGGCGGCTGACCGTCCGGCACTCCGGCGGCAGATCCTCGGGTTGGATCGGGCCACTCTGATGCCGGCTGACGACGCGCTTGATGACCTGCCACAGCTGCTCGACGTTGCCCGGCCAGCTGGCCCGCATGATCGTCTGCATTGCCTCGGGTGAGCATCCGATGCGGTCGGCCACGTTCAACCGGGCCAGGAATGCCGGCACCAAGTCGGCGATGTCCTGTACGTGGTGCCGCAGCGGCGGCAGGTCGAGCTGGCTCGGGAAGAGGCGGAGGAACTCGGCGAACTCGGGGCCGTCGCGCCGTTCGCCGAACGTGACCGCGAGCCATGGCGGTTCCGCGTGGTCCTCATCGTCGCGTACCTCTTGCAGGACAGTGGTCAGCGACGTGATCTGGCGCGCGGTGAGCCGGTCGACGTGGCGGATGACCAGGCCACTGTCGGCGTTGCCGAACTCCCGCCGTACGGTGTGCAGCCAGTCCGGCTCGGCCGCGTCGAGCACGTGGAGCCGGCCGCCGGGCCGACCACGCTGGTAGACGCCGCACGTCAGCGCGAGCTTGCCGGTGCCCGGCTCACCGCTGACGGCCAGCCAGCCGCCCGCCTCGAACGCTGCCTCGGCCATCGCGCAGGCACGCAGCCAAAGTGGGCCGGAGCCGACCAGTCCAGGCAGTACGGTGCGTGCGGGCGGGGCC
>DASQPR010000638.1:0-2227 GCA_035643815.1 Micromonosporaceae bacterium
CAACGCCTTCACCTACGGGATGCTCTATGCCCGCCAAACCGCAGCCGGTGAACGGGAGCTCACGGATCTGCGCCGTGCTCGGCGCCGGGCGCGCCGGCGCGGCGTCCGCGCCTGGCTCGAGTGAGTTCAATGCCGAGCGCGACGCTGGCCGGCCGATCACGACAGCCGGATGCGTTGACCCGACTCGTTTTCCAACCGCCAACTCCGCACGTAGGTGGCCGCCGTCAGCCGCTCGAGCTCGTTTAGCTTGAGCTCGTCGAACACGAGCCCGATCAGTTCGGAATCGTCACGCTGATCGCCCGGCAGGACGTTCGCGTCGAGAGCCTCGTGGACCCGCCGGCGCAGCGAGACATCGGTCGCGACCGGTTCCGGTGGCGGCTCGTCGCTGAACGACGCGCGCGTTTCCGCGCCGGAACGACGGGCCGGCGTTCGCGAGCGGTTCAGCCGGCGTTCGACATCCTGCCGGAGCGCCGGCGACAAAGCGGCGCGGACCGGCGGGCGTGACGTAGCGGCGGTGGCTACGGGCGGCGCGCTATCGTCTGACGGCTGCCGCGGCTGGACGCCGGCCGAGGAGCGCGAATCGGTGCCCTCGCCGGCGCGGCCCGCGTCCCGGCGCCCGGTCACGACGGAGGTGCTCGACGCGCGAGCGCCATTGACGCGATCGGGCACTATCTCGGCGGTGCCGGCCGCGGCCAGCCCATCGCCGATCTCGCCGGCCGCGGCGGCCACGGCCTGGTCGGCCGCCAGTCGAGCAACAGCCGTTCGCTCCGATCCCGATCGACTCGAACCAGGCCGCCTGGCGTCGGTCCGCAGTTGTGCATCCCGGCCCTCGTCCACGCCGCGTCTCGACTCGTGCCGGTCGCTCAAACCGTCCGGCGCGAGCCGCTCGGGTGCGAGATCGGCCGCGATCAACGTCGTCAGTCCGTCATAGTCAGCCCGATCGGCGAGCCGCGCAGCGATTTCGTCGAGGTCGTACACCGCGATCGCGATATCGGCCGTTTTCGGATCGACCGCGGCACGGATCTTGCGGTGCAACACCTTCGCGATCGCGGCCTGGCGACGTTCTCGCCGGATCTCGGCGCGTGCCTCGGCCAGCGAGTCGTAGAGCCCTAGTCGGGGATCGGCCTTGGCCATTGCCCGAGCCCGTACGGTCAGCATCGGGTGCCGCAGCCAGTGGCCAATCATCTCGTACGCCGGCGTGGTCGGCGGGAGGTCGCCCTTGACCCGCAGCCGGTCCCGCCGTTGATTCTCGGTGTGCATCAACCACACGAGATAGCCGAGCGCCGACATGCCGGCGAAGAACGCGCCAAGCAGATGATTCGCGTGCGCGAGCCAGTTGAACGCGACGGCCGACGCGGCGATCGCAACGGACAGGATCCGTGAGGCGATCGCCCGCTCGCCGAGCCGACGCCGGACGTCGGCGTTCGCGAGCACGACGATGCCACCGAGTTCGAGCGCGGCGACGGCCGGCACCGCGGCGGCCAGTGGGATGTGCAGCGCCTCGACCGCACCGGAGACCTGCCCGGCCAACGCGACGAGCAGCACGACGACGTAGAAGCCCTGTCGCACGATCGACGTCCGGCGGACAAGCCGTGCGAGATGTGCGTCGAGCTCCATCTCGCCGATCGGCAGATCCGACCGTCGTCCGATGGACGTGATCGGCTCGTGCACCGCGGTCACGGCGTGCCGACTACGAAGTGATGCGCGTCGTCCGCGCGCTGATCGTGGGGGTGACCGTCCGGATAGCTCCGGGCTCCATCGTGGTCGCGCGTCTGACCGGGTGGGTAGCCACGCGCCGTCAGGAACTCCGCCAGTGCCAGGTCGACACAGCTCTGCACGGTGGTGTCGTGGTCACGGACGAACTGCTGCAGGACGTGCTCGATCTCCACCCGTACCCGGGCATTGACCTGGACGCGTTCCCATCGCGGACGCCGCGCCGGCATTGCCAGCGTGAATTCACCGGCCGCCAATGATGCCATCGGCACGAGCGCCGCGTCGGGCGTCCTTGGGTGCAGCCGATCGGTCGTGTCCGCCATCCATCCCACCTCTGCTAGCCGAGACGCTAGCGAGGAGGCTAGCAAGCGGGACGGACGCGGGTGGGCCGGACACACCGTGCTATCCACAATGGGCACCTCACGGCGACGGCGTGGCGCCGAGCGTCACGATGGGCTCGGTGAGTGATTAGTAGGACAATCCCCAGATAAAGGCAAGCCACCCGCCGTACCAC
>DASQPR010000639.1:0-5521 GCA_035643815.1 Micromonosporaceae bacterium
CCGGTGCAGCCGCGGATCTCGGGGCACGACACCTCGGACTGGCACATGCACGTCACCGGACGCGGTTCGGCGGCGAGCGCCGAATTCCTCGCCGGCGCCGTCTGGGGTCTCGCCGTCTGGCTCTGCGAATACGGCAGCGCCCGGTTCGGCGTCTGCGCGGACGAGCGCTGCGGCAAGGTCTACCTGGACACGTCGTCTAACTGCTGCCGCCGATTCTGCTCGGAACGCTGTGCGACCCGGTCGCACGTCGCGGCCCACCGGGCCCGCAAACGCGCCGCCGGGGACGAGGTCCCGGCGGAGCTTGCGGCCGTCCGCTGACTCACTGGACGGGTACGGTTCATCCGGAGCGACATCCGCCCGACGCGTTAGGCATCCACCGTGGACAGGTGCGCGCGCGCGAACCGCAGCGATTCGGCCAGGTCCGCCTGCCGATCCGACCGGCTCGCGGCTCGACGCGTGCTGACCTCGACCGCCACCGAGCCGGTGAAGCCGCGTCGGTGCAGCGACTCCAGGATCGGGCCGCACGGCTGGTTCCCCCGGCCCGGCACAAGGTGCTCGTCGCGCTGCTCGCCCGTACCGTCGCCGAGATGTACGTGGGTCAGCCCTTTGCCCATCTTGTCGGCCATCTCGAACGCGTCGCGCCGTGATGCCGCGCAGTGCGACAGGTCGAGCGTGTAGGACTCGAAGCCAGTGTCGGTCGGGTCGTATCCGGGCGCGTACGGCACGAACTGCCGCCCGGCCATCTTGACCGGAAACATGTTCTCGATCGCGAAGCGGACCGAACCGTACGCGTTCGACAGGTCCTCGACACCCTCGACGAAGCGACGAGCGTAGTCGCGCTGCCAGGTGAACGGCGGATGCACCACGACGACCGGCGCACCGACCTGTTCGGCCAGGTCCGCCGAGCGGCGCAGCCGTTCCCACGGGTCCGGACTCCAGACGCGCTGTGTCACGAGCAGGCACGGCGAATGTATGGATCCGATGGCGACGCCGTAATGCTCGGACAGGCCCCTCAGCGCCGACACGTCCTGGCTGACCGCGTCCGTCCACACCATCACTTCGACGCCGTCATATCCGAGCGTCGCCGCCATCTCGAAGCCAGCGGCGGTCGGCTCCGGAAACACCGACGAGGTCGACAGCAGTACGGGAGTCACCCCACCGACCTTAGCCGCCCCCGCCACCCCGAACCCCTAACCCAACCACGTAACCGTCGCCCGTATCACGTCCACCCGTAAAGCCCGAGCCCGCCGGCCGAGCGCCGCGCTGGCGTGTCGGGTGTCCTCGGGCCAGCCACATAACCGTCGCCCGTATCACGCCCACCCGTATAGCCCTAACCCGCCGGCCGAGTGCGACGCTGGCGTGTCGGGTGTCCTCGGGCCGGCTTTCCCACGACAGACCTAATACGCTCTGCAGTCCGAGTGGGAAAGCCGGCCCGAGCCTTTAGCGCAACCCGGTCAACTCTCAAGAACATCGAGCCGCCGCAAGATCACGCCCTCTCGCAACGCCCATGGACAAATGTCCAACGCGTCCAGGTCGAAGCGATTCATCGCCACCTCCGCCACGATCCCGCCGGCCAGCAATTGGAGGGCACGGCGCGAGTCGACGCCGTCCATCTCCGCGAGCGCGCTGCTCGGGATGTGCCGGATGAAACCCAGCAACTGGTGCAGACCGGTCCGGGTTAGTTGCCGGAGTGCGCGTGGTCCGGCCGCCGACGGCGCGGAGCCGGCGAGACGGGCCAGCGTACGGAATGTCTTCGACGTCGCGACGGCCTTGTCCCAGCCGGTGATGTCGGCCGATTTCACCGCCTCGTCGAGCGCGTTCTCGGCGAACTCGGTCAGCGCATCGATGTCGCGCGCCCGCGGCGGGTCGCCGCCCAGGAATTGGCGAGTCATCCGGCCAGCGCCGAGTGGCAACGACAGCGCCTGTACGGGTTCCTCGTCGATGCCCACGCCGATTTCCAGCGAGCCGCCGCCGATGTCGAGCACGAGGAGGTTGCCGGCCGACCAGCCGTACCAGCGGCGTACCGCCAAAAAGGTCATCCGGGCCTCGCCCTCGCCGGAGAGCACGCGCAGCTCGACGCCGGTCTCCTTGCGCACGCGGGCGAGCACCTCAGCCGAGTTCTTGGCGTCGCGGACCGCGGACGTCGCGAAGGCCAGCAGGTCCTCGGTTTCCAACTTCGCCGCGGCGTCGCGTGCCTCCAGCACCGAGGTGACCAACGAATCCGCGCCGCCCTTGGAGAGCCGGCCGTCCTTGCCGATCTGTTCGGCCAGGCGCAGAACGACCTTGACCGAATGCGCCGGCCACGGATGCGCGCCGAGGTGAGCGTCGACCACGAGCAGGTGCACGGTATTGGAGCCAACGTCGAGAACGGCCAGTCGCATGAATCCACCGTATCTATCTCGCGGCGCTGCTGGTCGCGAGCCGCGCGGGTCGTACGCTATCTGGATGGGCACAAACCGCACCGGCGCTCGCCGGTCACGTGGCTCCGTGGCAGTCGCCGTCGATACTGACGACCCTCGCAGCCGGGAGGTCGAGCTCGACTTTCCGCGCGAGTATGTCGAGTTTATGGATCCGGCCAATGCCGAGCACATGATCCGCGCCGACCTCACGTGGTTGCTGTCCAGCTGGACGTGCATCTTCGCGCGCGGCTGCCACGGCATCGTCGCCGGCCGGTCTGACGATGGTTGCTGTTCGCACGGCGCGTTCTTCACCGACGACGACGACCAGAAGCGGGTACGCGCGGCAGCCAAGCGCTTGACCCCGCAAACGTGGCAGCACCACCGACGCGGCTTCAAGAACTACACGGAGACGGACACGATCGACGGCACGAATCCCGCGCTGCGGACGGCGACCCGGCCCGATGGTCCGTGCGTGTTCCTGAATGACGCCGACTTCCCGGGCGGCGGCGGATGCGCGCTGCACGGACAGGCACTGCGCGACGGCGTACATCCGTTGGAATACAAGCCCGACGTGTGCTGGCAGCTGCCGGTCCGCCGCGAGCAGGACTGGACCACCCGACCGGATGGCACCAAGATTCTGTTGACGGTGCTGGGGGAATTTGACCGCCGTGGTTGGGGCGAGGGCGGTCACGACCTGCACTGGTGGTGCACGTCATCGCCGGAAGCCCACGTCGGCACGAAGCCGATGGTGGAGGAGTACGGCCCGGAGCTGATCGCGTTGATCGGCGAAGCCGCGTACGACGAGCTGCACGAGATCTGCCTGCGTCGGCTCAAGCTCGGCCTCGTCGCGATCCATCCGGCGACCGCCGCCGCCGAGGCCGAGGCCGGCTGACCCGGGCCGAGGCCGGCTGTTCCCGGCCGGATCACCTATCCCCGCAAGCCTCCGAGCTTGTCCGGGTTCACGGTCGCACGGATGCCAACCACACGGCCGTCGTCGACGTCCAGCGACACCGATCCCACAACCTCCCCGCCGTACGACCCGATCAGCCCCGGCGCGCCGTTGATCGTCGCGATCGTCATCTCCAGCCCCTGCGTACCCGGCTTGGCGAGCACGCCGAACAGCCAGCGGGCGACGTTGTCGGCACCGTAGAGCGGCCGTCGGGCCGCGGTGACCTTGCCGCCGCCGTCGCTCCACGCCGTCACATCCGGCGCGAGGATCTCCATCATCGCGGCCAGATCACCGCCGGCGCAGGCATCGCGGAATCTCGCCACGAGGTCAGCCTGCGTCGCGGCATCGGTCGTGTAGCGCGGTCGCCGAGCCTGGACGTGTTCCCGGGCGCGGTGCGCCAGCTGCCGTACGGCTGCCGGGTCGCGATCGATCATCTGGCCGATCTCGGCCTGCCCGTAGCCGAACACCTCACCGAGAACGAACACCGCCCGCTCCAACGGCGACAGACTTTCCAGCACAACGAGCATCGCGAGCGATACCGACTCGGCCATCTCGACCCCCTCGGCGGAATCCGGGCTCGTCAACAGCGGCTCGGGCAGCCACGGCCCGACGTACGTTTCCCGCCGGGCTCGCGCCGAAGTCAGCTCGGTCAGCGCCAAGTTCGTGACGGTCTTCACGAGGTATGCCTTCGGTTCGCGTACGCCGTCGGCGTCGACACGTGACCAGCGCAGCCACGCGTCCTGAACGACATCCTCGGCGTCGGCCACGCTGCCGGTGAGGCGGTAGGCGACCGAGAACAGCAAGGGACGGTTGTCCGTGAACACGTCAGTGGCCATGACGCCAGCCTGTCACGGTCGGCGGATCGGCCGGGCACCCACGGAGCCCTCAGGTGATCCGGCCGGCGCGACGAGCGCCGCGAGGCCGTCCGCCGAGGTGGCGTAGCGTGGCCGCCAGCCCAGCTCATCCGCCGCCTTAGCGGTGTTCAACCGTACGTTCGTGTGCAGCATCCGATAGAGATTCGCGATCGGGCGGAGCATCCATACCGGCACGCTCATCGGCTTCGGTGCGCCGTACGCCGCGGCGGTCGCTCGGATCTCGTCGCCGAAGCTCATCGGGGCATCGTCGGCGATGTTGTACGCCGCACCCGGACGCCCCCGCTCGATGGCGGCGAGGACGGCGGTGGACGCGTCGTCGAGGTGCACCCACGGCAGGACCATGCCCTTCGTCGCCGGTGCCGGCATCATGCGCTTGCGCAGCGACGCGACGATCGGCTCGGTGCCGCCGGGTCCGTAGAACAGGCCGAACCGCAGAGAGACGCCGTCGAGTCCCGGCGTCCCGAACGTCAGCTCCTCCTTGGTACGGAAGGCATCGAGGTGTGCCTGGACGTGCGGGTCGCGCTGGCGCGGCGCCCACGGCGCGTCCTCGGTCAGCGGCACGGGTCCGTGATTGGTGTACCCGTACCCGAAGACCATCGACTCGCTGATGAACCGTGACGCGCCGACGGCGCGGGCCGCGTCGATGAGATTGCGCATGCCAACGGTCCGCAGCTTGTCCGTGGCGGCCATATCGCGATGGAACATCGGCGGCTTGGCCAACGCGGTCGCGGCGTGGATCACCACGTCGGCGTGGTGACCATCCACGGCCCGTAGCAACTGGTCGCGATCATTGAGGTCGGCGCGGACGGTGTTGCCCGGGCCACGGCCGACGCCGAGCACCACGTAACCGTGATCGGTGAGGACACGGGTGATGCGGCGGCCGAACACGCCGGATGCCCCGGCCAGGAGAACGGTTTTCGATGTAGTCATGCCACCTAGACCAGGCGGTCGCGCCAGATGTGACATGCCGTGACCCCGCTCACGGGATACCTCTAAAGGTTCGGCGGTAGGCGGCCGGCGCCACCCCAATCGTGGCGTGGAGGTGCTGGCGGAGCGACGTCGCCGTGCCAAACCCGGCCGCGACGGCGACCCGGTCGATCGGAAGGTCCGTCGTTTCCAACAGCCGCCGCGCATGCTCGACCCGCTGGTTGGTGATCCATCGACCCGGACTCATCCCGGCCTCGGACCGGAAGCGGCGAGTGAACGTTCGTACGCTCATCCGGGCGTGCTTTGCCATCGCGGCCAGGTCAATGTCTTCGTGCAGTCGCTCGATCGCCCACTCCCGCGTGGCAGCCGTG
>DASQPR010000640.1:0-2912 GCA_035643815.1 Micromonosporaceae bacterium
GCCAATCTCACGATCACGGTCGGGTTCGGGCCGTCCCTGTTCGACGACCGGTTCGGCGTGGCCGGCAAGCGTCCCGGTGCCCTCGCCGACCTGCCGCACCTGCCACCGGAGAATCTCGATCCGGCCCGAACCGGCGGCGACCTGTGCGTGCAGGCCTGCTCGGACGACCCGATCACGGCGTTCCACGCGATCCGAAACCTCGCCCGTCTCGGCCGCGGAACGGTCGTGATGCGATGGTCCCAGCTGGGTTTCGGTAAGGCGACGTCGAACGGCGCCGACCAGGAGACGCCGCGCAACCTGATGGGATTCAAGGACGGGACGCGCAATATCGACGGCGCCGACCGGGCGCTGATGAACGCGCACGTCTGGGTTGGCGCCGAGACCGACCAACCGTGGATGCGCGACGGCAGCTATCTCGTCGTACGGCGCATCCGCATGCACATCGAAGGATGGGACCGCGACTTCCTCGCCGACCAGCAGAACGTGTTCGGACGCAGCAAATACACCGGGGCGCCGTTAACCGGTACGCGGGAACACGACACACCCGACTTCGCCGCCAAGGGTGCCGACGGCGAGCCGGTCATTCCGATGGACGCCCACATCCGGCTGGCCGCGCACGAGAACACGGGCGGGATCCGGATCTTGCGCCGGGGCTACTCGTTCACCGACGGGATGCTCGCCGACAGCGGCGAACTCGATGCCGGCCTGTTCTTCATGGCCTTCCAGAAGGACCCGCGGGCGCAGTTCATCGCATTGCAACGAAAGCTCGGTCAGTCCGATGCGTTGAACGAATACATCCAGCACGTCGGCTCGGGGCTGTTTGCGTGTCCGCCGGGCCTGCGTGCGGCCGGCGACTACTGGGGCTCAGCGCTGCTCGGGTGAGGCGCGGCGGCATCGCCGGCACTGGCACCCGCACCGGCGCCGGCGTCGGCGTCGGCGAGAAGCTGAGCCAGATGGATGCCCGTACGCCCGGCCAACTGATCGAGCTGGGTACGGCAGGAGAATCCGTCGGCGAGAACGACTGTGTCGTCGGAGGCCGCCCGTACGGCCGGCAGGAGTGACGTCTCGGCGACTGCGACCGACACGTCATGATGTCCCCGCTCGACACCAAAGTTGCCGGCCAGACCGCAGCACCCGCCGACCGACTCGACCGTCGCGCCGGCCCGCTTCAACAACGCCGCGTCGGCCGACCAACCCATCACGGCGTGGTGATGGCAGTGCGGTTGAGCCACCGCCCGAACACCGGTGAGGTCGGGCAGGTTCACGTTGCGCTCGGTGAGGAACTCCGCGAGCGTACGAGTGGCCGCCGCGACCGTGCCCGCCCGCTCGCGGTCCGACTCGTCGGAGAACAGGTCGAGGGCGTCGCTACGGAACACCGCCGTGCAGGACGGCTCGAGGCCGACGACCGGGATGCCAGACTTGGCCGACGGCGCGAGCGCGGTCACGCTTCGGCGAAGAATCTTCCGGGCGCGCTCGAGCTGCCCCGTGCTGATCCAGGTGAGACCGCAGCACAACTCGTCGTCCGGGATGCGCACCGAGAACCCGGCGCGTTCGAGCACGCCGACGGCGGCCATGCCCACGTCCGGCGTGAAGTGGTCGGTGAACGTGTCGACCCAGAGCAGCACCGGATCACCGGTCGCGCTCGGGTGGTCCGCAAACCACCGGCGGAACGTACGGGTGGCAAACCGTGGCGGGTCACGGCGCGGATCGATGCCGGCGAGGCGCTTCCCCAGACCGGCGGCGGGGCTGCCGAGCGCGGCATTGACCAGACGCGGCGCCTTCGAAGCGAGTCGAGCCCAGCGCGGCAACCAGCCGAGGCTGTAGTGGGTGACCGGGCGCAGCCGGCCCTTGTATGACTGGTGCAGGACCTCAGCCTTGTACGTCGCCATGTCGACACCGGTCGGGCAGTCGGAGGCGCATCCCTTGCAGGCGAGGCAAAGGTCGAGTGACTCGCGCACCTCGGGCGCTCGCCACCCGCCGGTGACCAGGGTGCCGTTGGCCATTTCCTGCAACACTCGGGCCCGGCCGCGGGTGCTGTCCTTCTCGTCCCGCGTCGCGAGGTAGGACGGGCACATCACGCCGCCGGCCGCGGTCGTGTCGGCGCGACACTTGCCGACTCCGGTGCACCTGTGTACGGCGGCCGAGAAGTCGCCGGTGTCCTCCCCGTACGCGAACGCCAAGCGTTGCCGCAGGTGCGGGGCGGGCAGTCGCAGATCCGCATCCAGTGGCCGCGGCCGCACGATGACACCCGGGTTGAGCAGGTCATCCGGATCGAATACGGCCTTCGTCGCGGCGAACGCCTGCAGGGCCGCGGTCGAATACATGAGCGGCAGCAGCTCACCGCGGGCTCGCCCGTCGCCGTGCTCACCCGACATCGATCCGCCGTACGACGCGACGAGCTTCGCCGCGTCGAGCAGGAATGCGCGGAACACCTGGGCGCCATCGGACCGATCGAGCGGGAAGTCGATGCGGACGTGCACGCAGCCGTCGCCGAAGTGGCCGTACGGCACGCCGGACACACCGTGCGTCGACATCAGCGTCTCGAAGTCGCGGAGGTAGCCGCCGAGCCGGTCGGCCGGCACGGCGGCGTCCTCCCAGCCGGAGTAGGAGCGCTTTCCACCAACCGGTCGGGACGCGAGGCCGGCGCCGTCCTCACGGATGCGCCATAGGGCGGCCGTTTCCGCCGTGTCGGTGACGACCCGTGCGTCGAGCGCGCCCGCGACGGCCACGACCCGCGTGGCGAGGGCGGCCAGCTCTGCACCGGTGTCTCCGGCTAGCTCAACGAACAGCCATCCGCTGCCGCTCGGCAACACCGGCACCGCCGCCGGACCACGACTCGCGGCCACGACATCAACGATCCGGCGGTCGAGGCCCTCGATCGCGATCGGCGAGAACGGCAACAGCGCCGGAAC
>DASQPR010000641.1:0-2307 GCA_035643815.1 Micromonosporaceae bacterium
CATCTTTCGCGGTGCTGTGCTGGTTTGTGTGGGCCGCGGCGAATCGGAAGTCCGGCGCGGTGCTCGCACCGGGATTCCTTGTCGCGACGGCAGTGGTGGCGATCGGTCTGTTCATGGTGCTGCGGTTGCTCGGTCGGCTCGTGATCGAGGGCTGGATGCACAAGCCGAGAAACAGTGCGCACGGCGCACATTTGGGCACGGCCGCGTTCCTCTTCGCCGTCGGCGTGACGTATCTGCAGGAAACCGCGTGGGTGATGCAGGCATATCGCTGGGTGAAGGGACTGTAAGTGGCGCCGGTCATCGACGGTTACGTGTTCGAGGGACTGGTCAACTTCCGTGATCTCGGCGGCATCCCGGCCGCTGGCGGTGCCATCCGGGCCGGACGCCTCTTCCGCAGCGATTCGCTCAGCTATGCGACCGAGTCCGACGCCGCGCGGCTGATCGACGCCGGTCTCGCAACGATCGTCGACCTGCGCGACACCGTCGAGGTCGACCAGTTCGGACGGGGTCCATTGGCGTCGGCGCCGATCACGTACGTGGGTCTACCGTGCACGGATTCGATACCCACGGAGTCGCGCTCGGAGTATTACTTCCGGCTGCTCGCACACCAGGGTCCGGCGCTGGCCGACCTCGTACGGCGACTGGCGGCACCGGGAACGCTGCCGGCTCTGGTGCACTGCCATATCGGCTGTGACCGGACCGGCATCGTGTCGGCGATGCTGCTGGGACTGGGCGGGGTGTCCGACGAGGACATCTGTGCCGACTACGCGCGCAGCACCCGGGCGAGCGCCGCGATCCGTGAGCGATCCGAGGATCGTCGGCGCCACCTGGGCCTGCCGTTGATGGATCGGGCCTACTACGACGCCTGGGAGCCGCAGCCGGCGACGATGGCAGCGACGCTTGAGCTGGTCGCGAGCGAATGGCGTGACATGTCCGGCTGGGCGGCCGCGTTCGGCCTCAGCGTCGACGACGTCGCGGCCTTCCGTGCCGCCGTTGTCGACCCGTCCTGAGCCGCCCCTAGCAGACCGCGCCGGCCAATCGCCGGCCAGCGCCCGTCGCGTCAGCGCGTGGCGCCGACCGGCTCGTCCGCGGGCAACTCGACGACCGGCTCGGGCGGCTCGACCGACAGGTGCGGCAGCCAGCGGTCGAGCCTGCGCGGCAGCCACCAGTTGGCCGCACCGAACATGTGCATGAGTGCCGGGACGAGCACGGTACGCAGGATGAACGCGTCGATGAAGACGGCGCTCGCGAGGCCGATTCCGAACTCCGCGACGACCCGTTGGCCGCCGAACACGAACGCGAGGAACACCAGGATCATGATCGTCGCGGCCGCCGTGATCACGCGGCCAGTGGACGACTGGCCAGTGATGACCGCGGCGCGGTTCTGCCGTGTGTGCACCCACTCTTCATGCATGCGGCTGACCAGGAAGACCTGGTAGTCCATCGACAAGCCGAAGAGCACGGCCAGCGTCAGCACGGGCACAAATGCGTCGATAGGACCCGCTCGACCGAGGCCGAGCGCGTCCGAACCCCAGCCGAACTGGAAGAACGCGACGACCACACCGAACGATGCACCGGCCGCGAGCAGATTCATCACCGCCGCCGTGAGCGGCACGACGATGCTGCGGAACGCGATCATCAGCAGGATGCAGCCGAGGACCACGATCACGCCGAGGAACAGCGGCAGTTTGCTCGACAGGACGTGCGAGAAGTCGTTGAAGATCGCGGTCAGACCTCCGACGTACACCCGCATGGTGTTGCCGCTCTCAGCCGTGGGGATGACCTCGGACCGCAACGTGTTGATCAGGTCGGTCGTGCCCTTGTCCTGCGGAGACGTCGTCGGGATGACTTGCATGACGGCGAGTTGCTGGCCGGGCTTGACCGGCGCGGCCTTCGCCGCGGCAACGCCCGGCGTGGCTTTGACCGTCGCCGTCAGCTGGGCGAATGCTTGCGCATCGGCCGCCGTGGGTACGGTCGCGACAAGCTGTAGCGGCCCGTTGAAGCCTGGGCCGAACCCGTCGGCAAGCAGCTCGTAGGCATTGCGGGTGGTCGAGCCCTTCGGGTCATTGCCCTGGTCGCCAGTGCCCAAGCGAAGCGAGAAGAACGGGATCGCGAGCACCACGATGATCGCGAACGCCCCGGCAGCGAGCGTCTTCGGATGCCGCGACACGAACGCCGACCAGCGCGCCCAGCCGCCGGTGGCGTGTTCGTCGTACGGGCCAACGGTGGCCAGTCGGCGCCGTTCCCGCCGGCTCAGCACCCGCATCCGGAAAACGTCCCTTTTACGGACCCGCAATGCCAGCAACG
>DASQPR010000642.1:0-2198 GCA_035643815.1 Micromonosporaceae bacterium
ACTGATCCTCGACGGGGCCCGCCGTCGCGGCCGTCCGCCGGACCACATTCTGCTGTCCGGTCCACCCGGCCTCGGCAAGACGACGATGGCGATGATCGTCGCCGCCGAGCTCGGCGCCGGCCTGCGGATCACCAGTGGTCCGGCGATCGAGCGCTCGGGAGACCTAGCCGCGGTGCTGACCAGCCTGTCCACCGGCGATGTGCTGTTCATCGACGAGATCCATCGCATCGCGCGGCCGGCGGAGGAGCTGCTCTACAGCGCGATGGAGGACTTCCGCGTCGACGTCATCGTGGGTAAGGGACCCGGCGCCACGGCGATCCCGCTCGACGTCGAGCCGTTCACCCTGGTCGGCGCGACGACGCGGTCCGGCCTCCTCACCGGTCCGATGCGCGACCGTTTCGGATTTGTCGGCCATTTGGACTTTTATGAGGCCGAAGAGTTGGCCCAGCTCATCCACCGTTCGGCCGGAATTCTCGGGGTGCCGGTGACCGCGGACGGCGCGACCGAGATCGCCGGGCGGTCGCGGGGGACCCCGCGCATCGCGAACCGCCTGCTCCGCCGCGTCCGGGATTTCGCCGAGGTACGCGGCGACGGCGTTGTAAGCCGTGACGCTGCCCTGGCCGCGCTCCGCGTGTATGACGTCGACGAGATCGGGCTGGATCGGCTGGACAAGGCCGTTCTGCGCGCGCTCGTCACGTCGTTCGGCGGTGGACCGGTCGGGCTGTCGACCCTGGCCGTCGCAGTCGGGGAGCAACCGGACACGGTCGAGGAGGTGTGTGAGCCGTTCCTGGTCCGGGCCGGCTTGCTTGCGCGTACGCCCCGTGGTCGGGTCGCTACTCCGAGTGCCTGGCGGCACCTGGGGCTCCGCCCACCGAATGCTACGTTTGGTAACGGTGCCGAATCGGCGCCCGACCTGTTCGACCAGCAGCCTTAGCTGCCGGCGGGACTGATGGGTATCGGGCTCGGGTAAGCCGGATGCCGCGAGATGACGAACGTGACCCGACCGTGATCTACGCCGCTTTCGGTGAGCCGAGTTCCACCGACTAGACTCGCCGCGGTCCGGACTGGACGCACATTCGGCTCCTTGGGCATTGCGCGCGACGCCAGGCGCGATGCGGGGGAGTCCTTTCGAAAGGCACGATCGTGTTCTATGCGGCAACCTCGAGCGGTGGCTCGTCATTCACCCCGTTCCTGCTGATCGTGGCCTTTGTCGTGGTGATCTACTTCGTGCTGCTGCGGCCGAACCGGCGCCGCCAGCAGGCCGCTCGCCAGGCTCACCAGGACATGTTGAACAACCTGGGCGAGGGCACGAAGATCGTCACGATCGGCGGCCTACACGGCACGATCGTGAGCTCGGATGCCGATTCAGTCACACTCGAGATCTCACCCGGCGTGACCGCACGCTATGACCGTGCCGCCATCGCGAAGGTCGTGCCCGACGACGTCGATGACACCATGTCGCCGGACGGCGTCGCGTACGAAGGCGATGACGACATCGTCGACGGCGCCGATCTCGACGCCACGCACGCCGACGCCGAAGCCGACGACGCGGGCGCCCCTCCGGCCAGGCCGAACACCGCACCGACCGACGGCACCGAGGCTCCCCGGTCCTCGGCCGACAAGAACGACTGACGCGCTCCGCCGCCCCAACGCCCTCCACCCACCCGTAGAGACGGAATAACCGCAGTGGCTGCACCCACCGGAGTGTTCAAGGCACGCCCGTACTTTCTGGTACTGGTAGGCCTCATCGTCGTCTTGTACGCGCTCGTCTTCCTCACTCCCAATCACAAGCCGAACCCGAAGCTCGGCCTCGACCTGGTGGGTGGCACGAGCGTCACGATGCAGGCGCAGACGCTCACCGGCGCCAAGCCGAATGCCGCCGACCTCAACGTCGCGCGAGACATCATCGCCCAGCGCGTCAACTCGACCGGCGTCAGTGAGGCCGAGGTGTTCGTCCAGAACGGCCGCGACATCGTGGTTAACGTGGCCGGGCAGAACGAGGCAGATCGGCTGAAGACGCTGCTCGTGCCGGCCAAGCTCGAATTCCGCGCGGTGTTGAACACCGGTCAGGACCTGCCGAAGGGGTCGCCCGCACCGTCGGCCAGCGGCTCCGGCAGCCCGGCGCCGGCTCCGTCCGGATCCGGCGCGACCCCGTCGCCGGGCGCGTCGGTCGGTTCCGCACCGTCGGCGAACCCCGA
>DASQPR010000643.1:0-2283 GCA_035643815.1 Micromonosporaceae bacterium
ACCTCCAACCGCGACAACCCCAAACTCTGCCGCACCAACGACCCCAAACACCGCCGCAGATACGGCATCGCGTTATAGACCGGGACGACAACCGTCACGTCTGCGACCCCATCCGACAATCGGGGAGTCGTCGGCCCTGGCCGTCGCCTCATCTCGACCGCCACGCCGCCACCGAGCCGTGGCGAGGGTGCAATGGACGTGCCTTACCGGCGTCCGGGTCCGACACAGAGTGCTCGCGCGGTCGCCCGAGCCGCGGCACATCAACCGACCATGCGCTCGGTGACATCCGGGCCGATGAGGCGCCGCGGCGCGGACGTGCTGTGCCACAAGCCACGATACAAACGCTACTACGACGCGCTGTGTAGTAGGTGAGAATAGCTGAGAGCGTACTGGCAGGTCGGCGCAGGTATCGGCGCTGGGCGTCCGCAGCGCTCCGGGACGCTAGAAACGATGCCGGCGGCGCATCACTGGTGGCCGACCGTCCGGATCGCAGACGTAGCGGTACGTTGGGGCCGCCAAGATCCGGGCCAGCCGGCCCAGCGGCGGCATACGGTACGGCCGGAGGCGACCGGCCGGACGAGGGGCCCCGTCGGCCCTCGCATGCCAGGCCTCGAGCGCGGTTGCCGCACGCCGATACGCGTCGAACATCTCGTACGGATCGGCCAGCGGCGCGCACTCCGCGTCGGTCAGGTCGAGGTGCTCGCGCGCCAACTGCAGTCGCAGCGTCCGGCCGAAGGCCGTGCCACCGTCGGCATCGACCACGGCGCAGCCGAGTTCGGAATCGTGCGTCCACGAGCGCATGTTGAAGTTGTCCGAGCCGACACACGTCCAGGCGTCGTCGATGATGCACGCTTTGGCGTGCACGTAGACCGGGCAGCCGGCATGATTCTCGATCCCGTAGACGCCGACCCGATCACCGCCGGCGTCGGTGAGCAAACGCAGCGCTCGGCTCCGGCCGACCGCCTCGGCTCGAGCCGTGCTGCCTTCCGTATCCGGATGTAACGGAATCACGGCGACCATCCGAAGTCGCGGTTCGCCACGCAGCGCATGGGCGAACACCTCGGCCACTTCGGTCGACCAGAGATACTGGTCCTCCACATAGATCAGCGTTCGTGCCCGAGCAACCGCCTTGCCGTAGGCGCGAGCGATGCTGCGTTCGCCATCACGGGCGAACGGATAACGCCAATGACGGTACGGATAGGTGCGCAGCACCTGCACGACCTGCGATCCACAGCGCCCGGGGTCGCTCGACTGCGGCGGAAGCGCTCCCCCGTGCAGGTCGTCATGATCGATCCGACTGCGCGACCACCGGAACGGATTGTGCGACAACGGGGTCGGGTCGGCCCACCGCTCCCGGAACGTGGCCTCCAGATCGCCCACCGCCGGCCCCTGTACCGCGAGCTGAATGTCATGCCACGGCGGTCGATCGCCGTACATTTTCGGCATGGGCTGAGGGCGTGGATCACCGAAGTGGCGCTCGTCGTCGCGACGCGAGTGGGACAGATCGATGCCACCCACGAACGCGATATCGCGATCCGGCCGGTCGAGGTGGCGAACGACCACCATTTTCTGATGGTGGGAGCCCCCGACCCGCACTCGCATGTCAAGCAGGCACTTGCCGCCGGCGTCCTCGATCTCAACGCCGAGGCGACGATTCTCGCTACTGCTGAACCGCAGCAGGTCCAGATGCGACCGCCATACCAACCCTCGCACCGTGACGCCACGTGAGGCCGCGTGACACAGGAGCGAGGACACGTCGGTGCCGTGGTCGTCGACGTGTTCGTCCGGATCACCGCGCCAGTCGGTGAACAACACCAGATCGCCCGCCTCGGTCGCGGCGACGGCCGAGCTCAGCGCCGCGAAGTAGGACCGGCCGTGTATCAGCGGCGTGACCCGATTGCCGGTCGTCCAGGCGAGGCCGGCGGAGTGCCGTCGATCGATTTCTGTGTCCGGGTTGCCTCGATCAGCCGCGTCGAGCAACCATCCCCGGCCGTCATCACTCGCCGGATCGATCCAGGTACCCCGGGCCGGCGTAGCGATCCGACCGGGGAGATGATCGGCCGCGGAATCTCCGACCGTCGACATCGATGGCTTTGGAGCGTCATATCGCGATTGGAGTGTCGCGGCGGGCGAGACCACCGACTCGCGATCTCGCTGGCTTCCCGATCGCGAACGCATCTCGGGCACCTCCCTGTCACCGCCACTGTCGTTGCCCGCGCGGCCGATCTGCGGGGATCAGATTCTGCGATACAGGGACTGGGCGAAGCAGTAGATGCCGAATGC
>DASQPR010000644.1:0-3900 GCA_035643815.1 Micromonosporaceae bacterium
CGCGGCGAGCGTTGCGGCACCGAGTCCGGACGGCGCGCCCGAGGACGCTGTACCACCGGAAGACGCCGTACCACCGGGAGACGCTGTACCACCGGAAGACGCTGTGTGGCCGGACGACGCTGCATGGCCCGAGGAGGCTGCGACGCCCGACGGCGCCGGTGCGCCCGGGAGCGCCGTCGAACCGGACTGGGCCGGGATGCCGGATGGCGCCTTCCGGCCGCATTCGTCGCAGTAACCATCGGCCGCGTAGTGGCCGGAGCATCCGGGCCGTTCGCACGCTGTCATCACGTCGCCTCGTTCCCGCCGGTGACCGGTCCGGCGCCGAGCAGGCCGGCCAGCGTCGTCTGGTAGGCCATCACGGCCTTCGTCGCAGCCGACAAGTCGCACGGCGCGGTGTAGAGCAGGGTCCGGGCGCGTACGTGCAACGGGCCGAGGTCGTCGTGCTCGTCGAGGCGATAAGTGGCCGCCTTGGCACGGTAGCCGTCGAGCCGGCCGCGAAGCTCGTCCCGCCGCGCCACGAGCCCGTCGGCGGCCACCCGCAATTCCCGTGCGCGCTCGACGGCCCGGTCGGTCGCGGCCCGTACGGTGGCCGCGTCATCGGCGAGACGTCGCCATTGCTGCTGGGCGTGGAGCCCGTCGAGTTCACCGATGCGGTTGCGCAGCACGGCGGCCGAGGCTGGCGCGGGTGGGAGCCCGGGCGCGGCGATCTTTTCGGTCGCGCGGGCGAAGGCAGCCGCGGTCTCCGCCTCCTCCTCGGCGAGCACGTCGACTTCGGCGAGGAGTGCTTCGATGCGGCTCGGATAGCTGTCCCGCAGACCAGATTCCGTACGCAGGCGGGCCAACGCGGTCGCGAGGTCGGCGGCGAGTTCCGTGGCGGCTTGCTCGATCTCGGCCGCCGGCAGGCCATTCGGTGCGTACGTCAACGGATCGCTCAGCACCTGTTCATGGAGGAGCGCCGTACGGCGTTCCAGCGGTGCGACGGCACCGTCGTCGCCGAGCGCGCGGGCGAGGTCGGACACAGCCGTCATCGACGCGGTGAGGCTCGAGACCGCGGCAGCCGCGGCGTTCGCGGCCCGGCCGGTCTCCTCCAACCGTCGGTTCGCGGCCGCGCATCGGGTCTGCAGGCCCATTGCTAGATCGCCGACCCGCACTGTGCCAACGATCCGACCGGGTCCGGGCGATGCGGTCGGGGCCGACGGAACGGATCCGATGAACCCAGCGCCGATCGGGCTGCCACCGCGTTGTCCGGCTGCGAGAGACACGGTCACCGGTAGGCCGGCGTTGTCGACCGCGACAATCGGCCCGGCGAGCAGCCGGTCCAGGTCGACCCACCGGGCGTCGGACGGGCGGATCTGCGCCCGGAGCGCCCGCGACTGCTCCAGGATGTCGCCGATGGTGGTGAACTGGGCCCACATCACGCTGACGTCGAAGAGCATCGCCTCGCGCATCTGGTGGGTACGGCCGGTGTACATCGCGGCACGGAGATAGGTCAGCGTCGGATGGCTGTCGATGGCGTACATGGCGGTGGCCAGCCGGTCGTAGACGGCTCCGATGGTCGCGAGGAGCCGGTCGGCTTCGTCACGGGTGATCGCCATGGCGGCCTAGTTCGCGTACTGCGCGATCGGCGGGGCGGGTGCGGGCGAGTTGAGCCAGCGCGTATAGATCGACGCCCAACCGCCGTCCGATCGCAGCTGCGCGAGCACACCGTTGACGAACTCGACGAGATCGGCCGCGTGGAGATCCATCGCGAGGCCGTACGGCTCCTTGGTGAAATTCGTGGTGAGCAGGAGCTTGGTGTTCGGATCCTGAGCTGCCAGTCCACGCAGGATCGTATCGTCGGTCGACACGGCCGAGACCTGTCCTTGTTGCAGCATCACCAGACAGTCGGTCCAATCATTGACCGCCACCGGCACCGGCTTGGACGCGATGGTCGCGATGTTGGCGATCGATGTGCTGCCCGCCGCCGCGCACACCTTCTTGCCGCCGAGGTCGGCCAGCCCGGTGAGTCCGGAGTCCTTGCGCACCAACACATTCTGCCCGGCGTCGTAATAGATCGTGGAGAAAGCCACCTGCCGGAGGCGGTCACACGTCACCGTCATCGTGTCGGCCACCAGGTCGACGGTGTGGTTGACGACGTCCGGGATGCGCTGCGCGGCGGTGATCGACACGAACTGGATCTTATTCGGATCGCCGAAGATCGCCTTTGCGATCGCGTGTGCGATGTCGATGTCGAAGCCGACGATCTGGCCGCTGGCCGGATCGCGATATCCGAACTTGTACGTGTTCTGGTCGACGCCGACGCGCAGGGTGCCGCGGGCCTGAATCCTCGCCATTGTGCTGCCGGCCGGCATCCGTCCGAGCGCCGGCAGCGTGCCGATCGGTCGCCGGCTCGACGCGTACGGATTGCAGGCGGTTGCCGCGGAGCCGGACGCGGCCGGTGACGGCAGCTTGGCCGGGTCCTGCACTCCCTGTGGCTCCGGCACCCGGGCGGTAACACTGGCATTGTCGGGTCCGGCGTTGGCCGCGGGCGACGAGCAGGCGGCCGCGCCCGCGCCGAGCAGGGTCGCCACGGCGGCAGCGGTCATCCATCGGAGGGCTCGCACAGGCCGGATCGTCATCGGTACTCCGCAATTCGCCGCTGCACGCCGATCGCCGCACCGCCGAGCGCCAGCAGCGTCAATATGACCACGACGATACCCACGACATGGATGGTGCGGCCGGCTGCGGCCGCCTGTTTGGTGAAGGTCGCGTCGCTCGCGGCGATGCCCGTAGCGAGGTATTCGTCCACGTGGGTGAATGCATCGGATGCCGAGCCGGTGGCGGCGGTGACGGCGGCCGGATAGTTGCCGCCGTCGTCGTCGGCGCGCAACGCTGTGTGCAGCTTCCGCCAAGCCGCGACGCTGTTCGACGCGTTGCGGATCGCCGCCCGTACGGCCGGATCGGTCGCCGTTGATGCCGCGCGGCCGAGCCGGCCGCCGCTGCCGTTCGCACCGACCAGGTCGGCCATGGTCTTCTGAAAGTCCTGCTCGAAGGCGCCGCCGGAACCGCGGGCAACGAGAGTGAGAGCTTCGTCCGCCCGCGCCTGAAGCGCATCGATCCGTGCCGTGGCGAGCGCCTGGACCTGGCTCGAACCGTCGGCCTGCGCCGAATCCAGGTGCGAGTGCAGACTGAACCAGGCGACGTTCTGATAGATCAGCGCAGCCAGCAGCGCGAGTGTGGCCGCGGCGAGCCCGGGGTTGACGAGTCGACGCGTGTGCCGGGTCAGATAGCGCTGGGCGAAGCCAAGTGCGGCCAGCGCGACGACACTGAGCAGCACAGCAATGTACGGATATCCGGCGCCCGCGTTGTGGTCGCTGCGCAGCCGCTGCGTCTGTGTCGAGTAGACGTCCTGCGCGGCTGGCAACAGCGTGGCGCGCATGAGGCCGGACGCTTCGCGCAGGTAGGCAGCGCCGACCGGATAGCCGAGTCGATTGTTCGTACGTGCAGTCTCGACGAGCCCGGTGTAGACGGGCAGCTCGGTGGCGAGTACGTCAAGCCGACGTGCCGAGATCCCCGACGTTCCGGACGCGCCCGCGGTGACCTGCGCCAGTGCCGTTCCGGCGGCGGCGATGTCGGTTTCATAGCGCTGCCGCGACGCGGCCGGTTCCGCGCCGGGGGACAGGAATGCCGTAGCAGCGGTCGCATCGGCGTCGGACAGTGCGCGGTAGAGCGATTGTGCGCTGACCGTCAGCGGGCCGCTCGAATCCTGGACGCTCGAGACGTCTGCGTTCGCCTCATTCGAGCCAGTGAAGGCGGTGATGCCGTACGCGATGCCGAGCAACAGTAGGACGATCAGGATGGCGGTGAGGCGGCCCGGCGTGCTGCGCACGATCGCCCGGAGCCGTTGAACCATGTGCTACC
>DASQPR010000645.1:0-3643 GCA_035643815.1 Micromonosporaceae bacterium
TCGATACGCAGTTTGTCCACCGCCTGATTCGCGTCACCGAGGGATCCCACCGGGATCGTCTGCTTGACCAACGCCTGGTCTGACGTCGTCAGCTCACCCAGGTGCAGGTCCGTCGTCCGGTAGACGCTGCTCAGGTGCAAACCCACGATCTTTCCGGGTACGCCCTGGTAGATGGCGACCTGATTCGCGTCGTCCACCCCAACGTAGTAGCGGGACTGCGTATACGACCACCCGTAGAAGAGCCCGCCAGCGAGCAACACGACGAGGATCCCGAGCAGCAGGAGCGTCCGACCATGGTGTCGCTTCGGATCGTCGGACGGTTCGTCATCATCGTCCGAATCGGCCGAGGCCGGACGCGGCGTGAGCGCAGACGCGCGCGTCGCCGGCGTTGACTCGATGCGCTCCTTGATCGAGCGGTCGTTGGACGCGGCGCCGCCGACCACCGGACGGCCCTCAATGATGTCCTGGTCGGTGATGTCGGCGACGATGACGGTGATGTTGTCCGGTCCGCCGCCGCGCAGCGCGAGCTGAAGAAGGCGCTCGGCACACTCGTCCGGATCCGGATAGTCGCGCAGCGTCGCCGCGATGCTGTCGTCGCTGACCGGACCGGACAGACCGTCGCTGCAGATGAGATAACGGTCGCCCACGACCGCCGGCCGCACCGAATAGGTCGGGTCGACATCGGAGCCTTGCAGCGCGCGGATCAGCAGCGAACGCTGCGGATGGACGCTCGCCTCCTCTTCGGTGATGCGACCCTCGTCGACGAGCATCTGCACGTACGTGTCGTCCTTGGTGACCTGGACGAACTCGTCACCGCGCAGCAGATACGCCCGCGAGTCGCCGACATGGACCATGGCGAGCTTCGAACCGGAAAAGAGAATGCCGGTCAACGTGGTGCCCATGCCCTCGAGCGCCGGGTTGGCGTCGACCGCGTCCCGCAAATTCTGGTTGGCCGTGTCGACCGCGCCCCGCAACGCATCGACCAGCGCGTCGCCGGGAACGTCTTCGTCGAGCTGTGCCATCGCCGCGATGGCGAGGTTGCTCGCCACGTCGCCGGCGGCCATGCCACCCATGCCGTCGGCGACGGCGAGCAACCGCGGACCCGCATAGACCGAGTCCTGGTTGCCTTCCCGGATCAGCCCGCGATCACTGCGGGCGGCATAACGCAAGGTAAGAGTCATGGCCGTAATTCGAGTGAGGTGCGCCCGATGCGGATCGGCACGCCGAGGGGGACGGGGGTGGGGCCACTGACCCGCGAACGGTCAAGGTAGGTCCCGTTCGTAGAACCTAGATCCTCAATGAACCACTGACCGCCCCGGGCCACAAGTCGAGCGTGGCGAGCCGAGGAATAATCATCGGTGATCACGAGGGTCGAGTCCTCAGCTCGACCGATCGTGATCGGCGCCTCGCCCAGGGTGATCTTCGTTCCGGCGAGCGCACCGGCCGTGACGACGAGTTGATGCGCGGCACGGCCCTTTCTGACCTTGGCTGGTCGTCCAGCAACGGCTGACGTGGCGATTCCCCGCGGCATCGCCACCAGGCGGTTGGCCCGCCCGCCGCTGAACAGGTCGCGCCGGATCACGCCGACCACCGTGAACACGAAGATCCACAGCAGGACGAGCAGACCGATTCGCGCGACCGCGACGACCAGCTGTTCCGACAAAGTTTCAGCCGTCCACGCGGAACGTCAACGTCGTCGTACCGATCTGGATCATGTCGCCCGGGTTCAACGCGACGGCCGAGATCCGCTGCCCGTTGACCATCGATCCGTTCGTCGAACCGAGATCGGTCAGCACGACCTGGGCGCCGTCGTAGTCGAGACGGGCGTGCCGCCGTGAGATGCCGACATCGGGCAGGCGCAGGTTCGCCTGGTCGCCGCGGCCGATCACGGTCGAGCCGATCGACAGCGGATAGGTGCGGCCGTCATTGGCGATCAGCCGCACGCCACGGCCGGGCTGCTGCCCGTACGCCGGCGGCTGCTGCTGGTAACCCTGCGGCTGGCCGTACCCCGGCTGATCGTAGCCCTGACCCATCGGCGGACCCTGGTCGTACGGCGGCGGCGCACTCTGCGGCGCGACATCACCGCCGGTGTAGACCTCGGCCGTGACGCGGAACATGCCCGTATCCAGGCCGTCGCCGCGCTCGATCTCCACGATCACGTCGCCGTAGACCGTCCAGCCCTGCTCACCGATGAACTCGGCTTGCGACTGGGCCAGCTCCTGCGCCAGCGCGGCCGCGTACGGCGCGAGGCGGGAGTGGTCGTACGGTGAGAGATCGATGACGTAGCGGTTCGGCACGAGGGTCCGTCCACCGGCCAAGATCGCCTTGTGGGCCTCCGCCTCCCGCTGCATCGCGTTGAGGATCTCCACTGGGTGGACAACACCCTTGAATACCTTCGCGAAAGCACCCTCGACCAGGCCTTCCAGCCGCTTCTCGAAGCGTTGCAGCACACTCACCGGTTTCCTCCTCGCACCAAGGGAGAGGATCTGATGGTATCGGGTGAACGCACTGGCGCGTATACACGGCGACGTCGCGGGCATGATACTCTTCGAGCCGTCGCCAGGACGGAGTTCGTTTGTCCGTCTAGGTCCGCAATCGTGGGATATGTCGAGATAGCTATTTTCGGCTCCTATGAACGAGGACGTCCCTGGGGGAGTGGCGGAATGGCAGACGCGCACGGTTCAGGTCCGTGTGCCCGAAAGGGCGTGAGGGTTCAACTCCCTCCTTCCCCACCAGCACGGTCCATGAAGGCCTCGACGTCGAGTCGGGGCCTTCACTCGTTGGTGAAGGTGCCGTGGCTCGTGCGCTGCGCCCCGGCACCCCGCCCGGTGTGGCTGATCGGTGGCAATGGGCGGCCGAGATCACACACGTAAGGCGACTATGCTCCCCCGGGTCAACGGGTGGAAGAACCGGAGGTAACTGTGAGCGTTGCACTGGTAACCGGGTCGGCCGGCCTGATCGGTTCGGAGGCGGTCCGCCACTTCGCCGGCCTCGGCCTCGACGTGGTCGGCATCGACAACGACATGCGCGCCCAGTTCTTCGGACCGGAGGCGTCAACCGCGTGGAACGTGCTCCGGCTCACATCCGAGCTGTCGGACACGTACACCCACCACGACACGGACATCCGGGACCGCGACGCGCTCGCCAAGATCTTCCGGACGTACGGCAAGGACATCGCCGTCGTCGTGCACACCGCCGCCCAGCCGTCGCACGACTGGGCCGTGCGCGATCCGTACACCGACTTCGACGTCAATGCCGGCGGCACACTGAACGTGCTGCAGAACGTACGGGAGCACTGCATCGAGGCACCGGTGATCCACTGCTCCACCAACAAGGTCTACGGCGACCGGCCCAATACGCTGCCGCTGATGGAGCTCGACACCCGGTGGGAGATCGAGCCGTCGCACCCGTACGCCGACGGCATCCGCGAAGACATGTCCATCGACCAGTGCCTGCACTCGGTGTTCGGCGCGTCGAAGGTCGCCGCGGACGTGATGGTCCAGGAGTACGGCCGCTACTTCGGCATGAAGACGGCGGTGTTCCGCGGCGGCACGCTCACCGGTCCGGCCCACTCGGCGACCGAGCTGCACGGCTATCTGGGCTATGTCATGCGCTGCAACATGGAGCGCCGGACGTACAAGAT
>DASQPR010000646.1:0-7236 GCA_035643815.1 Micromonosporaceae bacterium
GTCATGTGCCGGGTATATCCGCTCGACACGCCGGGGGCGCGGTTACCCAATCCGCCCGACATGGCGTGGCTCGCGTTGCTGGACCCTGGGCTTTATCGGCGGCTGCGCCTGATCCGTCAGCGGCGCCCGGACGACGACATCACGCTCGACGTCGCCGCGGGAAGCGTAGCCGCCGAACTGATCACCCGGACGGCGCCGGGCAGCGTCGCGGTGATCGCCGCGCCGATCCGTGACATCGCGGTCGTGGCCCGGGTCGCCGCGCATGCGCGCGGCGTTGTCGTGGCGGTTCGCCCGACCACTCCCCCGATCGAGGTGACTGCAAGCCCGTTCGCCGGCCACGTGGTCGTCGGCGTCGACGGCGGCCCGTCATCGCGTGCCGCTGTGCGGTTCGCCTTCGACTACGCGGCTCGGCACCGCCGTCCGGTCGCGGCCGTATACGCCGACACCCTCGACCCGGCCGGGGTGTGGGTCGAGGACAACCTCGCGCAGATCCACCTGATCCCGCACGCGTTCGATCTCGACCTGCTCGAAGGGGCCGTCATGGACGCTCATCACGCGCACCCGGGCGTCCGCGTCCGCCGTTTCGTGCTCCGGGAACGCGCGCCATCGGCATTGGTGAGCGCGTCATCGGGCGCGGCGTTGCTCGTGGTCGGTGACCGTGGCCGCAACGCAGTGGCGCGGCGGGTCCTCGGTTCGGTCAGTCGCCACGTCATTCGCCAGGCGCATTGCAGCGTCGCTGTCGTGCATGACACAGGAGGCTCGTCATGACAGTCATTCCGTCGATCGATGTCGACCTGTTCCGCAGCGCGGTCGCGGCGGCCGTACGCGCACCTTCGGTGTACAACGTGCAGCCATGGCGATTCGCTCTGGTCGACGGCGCTATTGAGGTCCGCACCGACCCCTACCGCCTGTTGCCGGTGGCCGATCCGGGCGGGTGGGCAACACGGGTCGCGTGTGGCGCCGCCATCGCCAACATCGAGCTCTCCCTGATCGTCGCGGGAGTCCAGGCGAAGACGCGGCTGTGGCCCCGATCCGCCGATGACCTTCTCGTCGCGACAGTGACCGCCGATGGCGCATGCGCACCCTCACCCCGACAACAGGCGTTGACCGCGGCGATCGCGCGACGGCGCAGCAACCGGCGACCGTTCTCGGACGCGCCGGTTCCGGCCGACGCACGGGCCCGGATCGTTGCTGCCGCCGACGCAGCGGGCGCATGGTTGGTGCTGGTCGACGAGCGTACGTCGGTCGCGAACGTGGCCTCGATCGTGCGCGACGCTGAGCAGTTGTTACGCAGCGACGCGGCCTACGTTGCCGAGATGCAGGCGTGGACCAGCCGATACCACACCGAGCAGGTCGGCATCCCGGCCGACGCTGCCGGTGTCGCGCCGGCGCCCCAGGACGTGCTCGCCATGCGCGACTACGGCGGAAAAGAGCGGGCCGAGGGCCGGGATTTCGAACAGGAGCCATTGCTGGCCATCCTCGGGACCAGCGGCGGCGGCCGCTACGACGATGTCGTTGCGGGCATGGCACTGCAGATAGTGCTCCTGACGGCCACCGATGCGGGCCTCGCGGCCTCGATGCTGTCCCAGCCGATCGAGGTGCCGCGGGCACGGGACGAGCTTCGCCGTACGTTGCGCCGGCAGGGTACGCCACAGATGATCATCAGATTGGGGTACGGCCAACCGACAACGAGTTCGCCCCGGCGATCGATCGAAAGCGTCATTGACACAACTGGCTGACCGAGTGACCGAGCCGTCGAGCGTGGTGAGGCAGGGTTGCACCATGACATCCGAGGTGATCGGCGTGCTGCGTTCGATCGCCATCACTCTGGTAGGTCGGCGGCCGCCGGCCGGTCGATCGGTCTTGTGAGGCCCTCACGGACCGCCCGGCCGCCGGCGGCGACCGCGACCCCGATGGTCACCAAGGCGCCCAGGATAAGCGCCGCCGGTTCACCCGCCGCCAGCACATGCGACTGCGCGCCGATGGTCGCTGCCGCGACGGGGACACCGAGTTGAGCAGCGGCCAGGCCACTCATCGACAACGGTTGGCCGGTGAATCGCATGGCCGCGTGCACGAGCACTGCGCAGCCGCCGAGCACCACGCCGAGGCCGATGAACGAGCTGCGATGACCGAACTCACGGACGTCGAGGGACGCGCCCAACCAGACGAAGAACAGCGGTCCAAGGAAGCCCTCGGTCAGCGCGAACAGTTGGCGTGCAAGCCGACGCGGCTCACCCACGGCCGCAACGGCCAGCCCGAAGCCGAAGCCGGCCAGCAGAATCGACACGTGGGTTGCCACGGCGAGGGCGGCCAACGCAAACAGGATGACCAGGTTGAACCGCAGCTCCAGGGCGAATTTGCGGCGTTCGGAGAGTCGATGGATGCGCTTACGGATGCCCGCTCGTTCGAGGTACCGGAGCGCGACGAACAGCGCTGCCGTACACGCGATGACCGCCGCGGCACCCAGCGCCGCCCGCGCCGCATGGCGGGCATCGATGACCAGTGGCAGCGCCACGATGCACAACGTGTCGGCGATGGCCACCTGAGGCAGCAATGCAACGACGGGCGCGCCATCAAGACGTAGCGCATCCACGATCGGTAGTACGATCGCCGCCGAGGACGACGCCAATAGGACGGCGTACAAGGCTGCGTGGCCGGTCCCGAACAGGTGGGCGACAGCGATTGCGATCGGTACGGCGAGCGCGCCGACAGCGAGCACTCGAAGCCCGCCGGTGCGCAGCGCTGCCGGCAATCGTGGGTCACGTACGGGCACGTGGGTGCCCGCCACGAACATCACGAGCGCGAAGCCGATATTGGCCAGGAGCTCGAATGAGACGTCCTGTGGGTCCAAGACGCCGACGCCGGTGTGGCCGAGCAACACGCCCGCCAACAGTTCGCCGAGGAGTACGGGCAGATGCCAACGATCCGGTAGCGCAAGAAGCGGGCCGAGGACGGCGATCGCCGAGATCAGTGCGAGAGTGCCGAAGCTCATCGAATCTCTCGCACCCCTCTTCGTCTCCGGCCGGGCCCATCTCCCGCCGGGTCGGCGCCGGCGGTCGGTTGCTCGCATATCGCCGACCAACCCAGCAAACCCGCACGACGGCGTCGGGGCGCGCGATTTCACTCAAAGAATCCACGCGTGTTGCGGCATCCGCCGGCCGAACCACTCCCGTGTCGACTTGTGTTCCTTCGCATTTCTGGCCGCTCATACATCATCGGCGAACCGGTCCGATGCAACCACGTCGCCGATGATGTTGGCCCGCGCCACCCGGCCGGGTCAGCCCAACATGGTGATCGTTTCGGTGGCCGGCAAGCGCGGTGTGTGCGGCGTGGCCTCCTGGTTGGGATCGGCGATGCCCAGTCGTACGGCCAGCTGGGCATAGCCGAGCCCGCCGAGCATGCGATGCAGGCTCTGGCGGGTGAACGCCGCCTCCACGGCCGCGGACAACGGCAGGACAGCGATGTTGTTCGCGACCGCGTAGAGCCACATGGCCGAGAGCGCTCGCCCGGCTTGAATCCACGACGTGGGCTCGTCGTCCGGACCGTAGAGGATTGCGTACATCGCGCTCTTGTCGTGTCCCGATGTCGTTGGAGCGGCTCCCGGATGTCCGAAGTCGCGCGATGGCACTGTCGTCTGGGTCGGTTCGCTCAGGATGTTGGCGTCCGGCACGCCGGCGCCGGTTGGGCGGCCGCCGCCGGTCCAGGCGTCGAGTTCCCGTTGAGCGGCGGCGTCGTCGATCTCATCGCGTTGTGCCCGCGCGGTGGCGGCGGCCAGGTCCAGCACATCCGTACGACTGATCGGGTGCAGTCCGGTGTCGAATCGGCCGGCGATCGACCGCATCGCGGCGACGTCGCTGCCGCGGATCGGCTGGTCGAGCAGTGGCCGGCGGTCGGTGTGACGGATCTGGATCGTATGGAACAACCGCACCGCCGCATCCGTCACGGTCGTCTGGCCGGTCACCGAGAGTCGGGCCAGATGCGTCGGATCACCCGCACTGGGGACGAGTTCGACGCTGGCCGCGATCCCGTCGGCCGCAAGTGCGGTGCACGCGTGATCCAGAGCCGCACCGCAACTGACCGTCATCAGCCGGCGGTCGGGATCGACGACGACGAGTTGTCGGCGGGTGTCCGCATACAAGTCAGCCACGTTGCCGCGCAGGCGCCACCGCCACGGCTGGGTGTTGTGGATCGACGGTGCACGCCCGGCGATGGTGAGCGCGCGCGCAAGTCGTTCGGTCACGTTGATGTCCGTGGCGCGGCTGTTCGCAATGTCCATGTGGTCCTCCCCAAGTCGCTTCCAGCGTCGTCGTCCGCGCGCCGGCGGGGCAGTGCCGCAGGTCCCGAGCGGACGGGCCGACCTGGGTCCCGTCCGGAGGGGGCCGTTGGGCCCTGCCGACCCTGGGTGCGACCGTGTAGAAACAACATGTGATCCGTGTCTTCCTGCTCGACGACCATGAGGTCGTCCGCCGAGGCATCGCTGACCTGCTGACCCAAGACGGCGACATCGAAATTGTCGGCGAGTCGGGTTCGGCCGTCGAAGCGGTGCACCGCATTCCGGCCCTGCACCCCGACGTCGCCGTGCTCGACGCGCGATTGCCCGACGGCAATGGCATCGACGTGTGTCGGGACGTCCGCGCGGTCGATCCGACGATCCAAGGCCTGATTCTTACCTCGTACGAGGATGACGAAGCGCTCTTCTCGGCCATCATGGCGGGGGCGGCCGGCTATGTACTCAAACAGATCCGCGGCACCGATCTGGTCGACGCGGTGCGCCGCGTTGGTGCGGGCCAGTCGCTGCTCGACCCGGCCGTGACCACGCGCGTGCTGGATCGGATCCGCAGTGGCGTCGAGCAGCCCAACGAGCTCAAGTCGCTGACCGATCAGGAGCGGCGCATCTTGGAGTACATCGCGCAGGGCCTGACCAATCACGAAATCGCACAGAAGATGTTCCTCGCCGACAAGACGGTCAAGAACTACGTGTCCAGCGTCCTGGCCAAACTCGGGCTAGAACGGCGTACGCAGGCCGCGGTGCTGGCGACCCGATTGCTGGGCGACAAAGCGCGGTAGCCCCCCGCGCGCCCGTATCACGGTCGCGCCACATCCCTGTCGCGTCAATATCGTCTAACGGCCGGCGGACACAATGGTGCGCCGCGGCGGCATCGAACCGATGCCACCGCGGCGTCGACCTTCCTATCGGCTCGTCCAGACCCAGTCGGTGACCTCGGGCAGGTCCTCACCGGTCTGCCGCACGTAGTCGTGGTGTTCGGCGAGCTTGTCCACCATGCGCTGGCGTACGGTCGCGGCCCGGCGGGCGAGCCCGGGCACCCGATCGATCACGTCGATGACCAGATGGAATCGGTCGAGATCGTTGCGTACCAGCATGTCGAACGGTGTGGTCGTCGATCCTTCTTCCTTGTATCCGCGGACGTGGATGTTGTCGTGACCGGCGCGGCGGTAGGTCAGCCGGTGGATCAGCCACGGGTAGCCATGGTAGGCGAACACGATCGGCCGGTCGGTGGTGAAGATGGCGTCGAACTCCGCCTCCGGCAGACCATGCGGATGCTCCGATTCCGGTTGCAGACGCATCGGATCGACGACATTGACAACCCGGATCTTCAGATCGGGTATGTGTTGACGCAGCAGGTCGGTCGCGGCCAGTGTTTCCAACGTGGGTACGTCGCCGGCGGCCGCCAGCACCACGTCGGGGTCGCCGTTATCGTTGCTGGCCCAGTCCCAGATGCCGAGCCCCCGTGCGCAGTGCCGGGCCGCGTCGTCGATATCGAGCCAGGTCGGCGCCGGTTGCTTGCCGGCGACGATGACGTTGACGTAGTCGCGGCTGCGCAGACAATGGTCGGCCACCGACAGCAGCGTGTTCGCGTCCGGCGGCAGGTAAACCCGTACCACCTCGGCCTTCTTGTTCATGACGTGATCGATGAAGCCGGGATCCTGGTGCGAGAAGCCGTTGTGATCCTGCCGCCACACGTGTGACGTGAGCAGATAGTTGAGCGACGGGATGGATCGGCGCCAGTCAAGCCCGCGAATGACCTTCAGCCACTTGGCATGCTGATTGAACATCGAGTCGACGATGTGCACGAAGGCCTCGTAGCACGAGAAGAGGCCGTGGCGGCCGGTGAGCAGATAGCCTTCCAATAGACCTTGGCAGGTGTGTTCGGACAGGATCTCCATCACCCGGCCGTGGCGGTCGAGGTGCTGATCCACGTCGAGCACTTGCGCCTGCCATGCTTTGCCGGTGACGTCGAGGACGGCACCGAGCCGGTTCGACTCGGTCTCATCGGGGCCGACAAGACGGAAGTTCCGGTAGGGGGCATTGGCCGTCATGACGTCGCGCAGCCATCCGCCGAGGACGCGTGTCGCCTCCGCGGTCTCCCCCGCCTTCACGCCGTAGGCGCGGAAGTCGGGCAACTCGAGGTCGCGCGGGTGCGCTCCGCCGTTGGTGTATGGGCTAGCGCTTATACGCAACCCACCGCGCGGTAGCCAGCCGACGACCTCGGGCCGCGGTGCGCCGCTCTCGTCGAACAACTCCTCCGGCCGGTACGACCGCATCCACTCGACCAGCTGGCCGAGATGGATGGCATCGCTTCGGGCCGCGGTCAAGGGGACCTGATGGGCACGCCATGTCCCCTCGACCGGCAGACCATCGACGACCTTCGGGCCGGTCCAGCCCTTCGGGGTGCGCAGCACGATCATCGGCCAGCGCGCGCGGTCGGTGATGCCCTCGGTTCGCGCGCGGCGCTGGATCGCCGCGATCTCGTCGAAGACGGTGTCGAGCGTTGCCGCGAGCAGTTGATGCACCGCCTCCGGATCGTCGCCCTCGACCAGGTACGGCGTGTATCCGTAGCCGCTCAACAGGTCGGATAGCTCGTCGTCGCCGATGCGGGCGAGCACCGTGGGGTTCGCGATCTTGTAGCCGTTGAGGTGAAGGATCGGCAGGACGGCGCCATCATCGACCGGGTCAAGCAGCTTGTTGGCGTGCCACGATGCAGCCAGCGGGCCAGTCTCGGCCTCGCCGTCTCCGACGACACACGCGACAACGAGGTTCGGATTGTCCAGGGCCGCACCGTACGCATGCGACAGCGAATAGCCGAGCTCGCCACCTTCGTGGATCGAGCCGGGCGTCGGCACCGACACGTGCGAGGGGATCCCGCCGGGCGCCGAGAACTGGCGGAAGAGCCGAAGCACGCCGTCCTCGGTCTGCGTGACGTGCGGGTAGATCTC
>DASQPR010000647.1:0-3726 GCA_035643815.1 Micromonosporaceae bacterium
GGCCAGCATCAACAGCGCGCCGACGACGACGCCGGTGAGCACGACGCCGGGCACCTGATCCGGTCCTCGGTCCGCGAAGTACGTCGCCATGATGTGCACGCCGTCCACTGTGTCAGGGCCACCCGCGATAGCAAAGTTGGACGAGCAACCGACCGGGTCTGGGATTGGCGCGGACTATGGTCGGCGGCGCAGATACGTCGTACGCGGTTGGTAGCGGACCCGTTGAGGTGTGTGCCCGCGCCGGCCGACCGGTGCGGTGTCGGCGAACTTTAGCCACGCGGTGGTGCAGTCAGCACAGGATTCCTCCTTGAGCCAGAGATGGCGAAGGTGGCCGGCAGTGCTACCGCAGGTGGTGACCATGGCTCAGTGTGCTCCCTAGGCCGTGCCGGCCGCCAGGCCGGGGTGCCGATTCGGCCTGTTGATCACGAGAGCGACTACTTGTGCCGAAAATGTACGAATACTCGACCGAAGTTCTTCGAGTCCTTCTCGACGCGGTGATACATCGCCTTGATGTCTTTCTGGTCGAGGAACTTCAACACGTGCTTCTTCAGCGCCCCCGATCCCTTACCGGGGATGATCTCGACCAACGTCGCCTTCTTCGCGACCGCTTCGTCCATGATGTCGCGCAGCGCACGATCAATGTCACGGCCACGGTTGAAGATCTCGTGCAGGTCGAGCTTCAGCTTCATGCCCTCCAGTATCCCGCTGGCCGGTAAATCGCCGAGGATGTGCCTCACGTCGCCCGGGACGTCTCCGGCAGCGCGACGGCGTGATCGTGGGCCTCATCCTCCGGCGCGAGCTCGCCAAATCGCGCGAGCATTAGCGCGCCGGCGATTGCGACGACGAAACCGAGCACGGCCAACCAGACCAGCCCGGGTCGGGTTCCGTCGCCGAGCACGATCACCCCAACCAGCGACGGCACCAGCGTCTCGGCGACGACCACGGCCGCGGTGACCGTGGTGACGGTGCCGCGCTGAAGCCCCGTCGCATAGAAGAGGAATGAGGCGAAGCCGGCGACGAGCAAGGCGTACGTGGCTGGATTCGTCAGCAGGGAGCCGACCGAGAGATTCGTGATCACTCGGGCGGCCAGTGCCACGACGCCAAATCCGAGCCCCGCGAAGAGGCCGAGCACGGGGGGTGCCGCGCGACCCTTGACCTGGCCGGCGGCGTATCCGCCGACGGCGACCGCGGCGGCGGCACCGAGGAACCACCATTTGACCGCCATCCGGACCGGATCGACGCCCTCCGATCCGGCCGCCGCCGCGAGCAACGTCAGGCCGACGCACACGGCGACGACCGCTGCCCATTCGCGACCCTTGAGGCGCACGTTGAGCAACGGAATCGCGGCGACGGCGGTGACCGCGAGGTTTCCGGCCTGCACGGCCTGCACCACAAACACCGCCAACGTCCGCAGTGCGATGAACTGCGCGATGAAGCCGACGACGTCGAGGCCCAGCCCGACGACAAACCGCCACTGCTTGGCCAGCCGGACGAGCAGCCGCGCGTCGACCCCGCCGACGTCTGGTTCGGATCGGGCGGCGACGGCCTGCAGTGTCGACCCGATGCCGTAGCCGAGGGCCGAGATGACCGCCGCGATGATGCCCATCGTCACTGATCGAATCTATCGACCTCGCTGGTGCCACGCGCGCCAACCGACACACCGTCGGCGGTGCGTCACCACAGCCCGGGTTGCTCGACCTCCGGCATGCCTCGCGTCGGCTGTCTACGACCGTTGGGGGCAAACAACCGCGCACGACTCACCTCGGTCGCCGACCGCCCCTGGTCCGCCTCGGGCACTTCGCGTGCCTCACTCGCACCGCTGGTCGAGATGCCGTATCGGCGTGCCGCGATCCGTACGCGAGCGGTCGTATCCCGCTGGGCCGCGCCGGCCTGGTACGAGCCGGATCCGAACAGTCGGCGATATCGCGGCACCAGCTCGGGATGTGTATCGGTGAGCCACGCCAGATACCACTCCCGCGCACCCGGCCGCAGATGCAACGGCAACGGCGTCACGCTGGCGGCGCCGGCCTCGGCGATCGCCTTGACGGTGGCGTCGATGGATTCGTCGGTATCGGTGAGCCCAGGCAGGATCGGCGCCATCAAGACGCTCACAGCGAAGCCGGCGTCGGCCATCGTACGGACGGCATCCAGCCGGCGGCGCGGCGACGGTGTCCCCCGCTCGACCGAACGCCACATCCCCTCGTCGACGAAACCGATCGACATCGACAGCCCGACCGACGTGGCTTGTGCCGCCTCGTGCAACAGCGGCAGATCACGCAGGATCAGCGTGCCCTTGGTCAGGATCGAGAACGGGTTGCCGAAGTCACGCAGCGCCCGAATAATGCCCGGCATCAGCTGGTAGCGGCCCTCCGCCCGTTGGTAGCAGTCCACATTCGTACCCATCGCGATGTGACCGCCCGCCCACCGCGGCGCCGCCAGCTCCCGGCGCAACAGATCGGGCGCATTGACCTTCACCACGACTTGAGTATCGAAGTCGCGCCCGGCGTCGAGGTCGAGATAGGTGTGGGTGTTGCGGGCGAAGCAGTTGTGGCTGACCACGCCGGCGGCCAGGAAGTCGCCGGTGCCGGTGGTGATGTCGAACATCGTCATGTCGGCGCCGAGTGACTCGACCGAGACGACGGCGAGACCCGGATGCGTCGTCACCGGATAACCGTCGACGCGGACGCGCGCCGCCCTGCTGGCAACTCTGACGCCGGCGCTTCCCACGGCGGCGTCCGCGCCGGCTCCCACGCCCATCAGACGGTCGCCCTCGATGAGGTAGGGCCAATGGCCGAGACCGTTCGCCGCTCCGGCCACGTGCTTCCAGCCGTGATCGGTGAGGAACCGGTGATCGCCGCTCGCCACGATGTCGGTGCCGTCGGCGAGGCGTACGCGGAACGCCGGCTTCACGGTCTTCCAGTGCGCCAGCACGGTCGTCGTCACATATCGCCGCGCCCGCCCGCTGCGTTCCGTGCCACAGATCTCGTCGCCGATGCGCAGCCGGGCTAGCGGCTTGACGCTGCCATCGGCCATCCGGATCGGCGTATTGCCGGCCAGACAATAGGTGCACGCGTGGGTGCAGCCGCGGTAGGGGTTGAGCGTCCATTCGAAAGGCACCCGCGACTGGCCGGGCACCTTGTTGATGATCGATTTGGCGCGGATCTCGTAGAACGTGATGCCCGCGAATCCGGGCGTGTCGAACGTGCGGCGTACGCCGCCGGCAAGCGCGAGCGGCAAGGGTGGCGCCGCCCGCACTTGCCCGTCGTTATCGGTGCCCGATTGGTCCTGCTCGTCGAAACTGTCCTGGCCTGGATCTCTAAGGTTCTCCCACCGCATCTGCACTATTCGAACACACGTTCTATGCGTTGTCCATCCAGAACGTCAATCTAACTGGCAGGGTTTCCGGGCGAAACCATGACAGGAGAAACGAATCATCCGGTGCCGATCGAGACGCGAGTGCAGATCTTGCTCGCCGTAATGGCGGGCGAGACCGCGACCGCCGAAGCCGCGTTGGCACGGAGTTTCGGCGGAATGGATCAACCGGTGGCGTAACCGGTTCGTCGATGCCGGCTGTGCGGCAACGGAGGATGGGATGGCTCGCGGGCAACGGTGCCGGGCGAATAACTCGGGTGCACGCTGCCCGCGTGATGGTGTGTGATGACGTGCGTGGCGATCGAGCTGAGCACCCCGAATGTCGGCCAGCTCGGCGACGTCGTAGGCGCCCTA
>DASQPR010000648.1:0-3595 GCA_035643815.1 Micromonosporaceae bacterium
GAGCGCGTGTCCGTCGCCGGTGTACTCCCACGAATTCGACGTCACCTTGTACGACTTGCCGACGCCGCCCGTGGCCAGCACGATTGCCGGCGCCTCGAACAGGATCAGGTTGCCGTTCTCGCGGAAGTAGCCGAATGCGCCGGCCACTCGGTCGCCATCGAGGAGTAGATCGGTGATCGCACACTCGGCGTACACCTTGAGGTTCGCCTCGTAGTCACCGGTCTCGGCGAAGTCGTCCTGCTGGAGCGAGACGATCTTCTGCTGGAGCGTACGGATCATCTCCAGGCCGGTACGGTCGCCGACGTGTGCCAGCCGGGGGTACTCGTGGCCACCGAAGTTACGCTGGCTGATCTTGCCGTCCGGCGTACGGTCGAACAGCGCACCGTACGTCTCCAGCTCCCATACCCGCGCCGTCGCCTCCTTGGCGTGCAGCTCGGCCATCCGGAAGTTGTTGAGGAACTTGCCGCCGCGCATCGTGTCGCGGAAGTGGACCATCCAGTTGTCGTTCGAGTTCATGTTGCCCATGGACGCCGCGGCGCCGCCCTCGGCCATGACCGTGTGTGCCTTGCCGAACAGCGACTTGGAGATGATCGCCGTACGTTTGCCGGCGAGTCGCGCCTCGATGGCGGCCCGCAGGCCCGCGCCGCCGGCACCGATGACGACGACGTCGTACGGCTCCCGCTGAATGTCTGTCATGTCTTTCCCATCGTGGTGGTGCTCGGTGAGCTGCGTTGGGTGGCAGCGCGCGGCGGGCCGCTCGGTGCTAGTTGATGAAGCGCGGGTCGGCGAACCAGCCGGCGGACACGGCCATCACGTAGAAGTCAGTGATAGCGAGCGACGCCAAGGTCGTCCAGGCCAGACCCATGTGATGGCCGTTGAGCCTCGATACGAAGCCCCACGCCTTGTATCGCACCGGGTGTTTGGAGAAGTGCTTCAAGCGGCCGCCGATGATGTGCCGGCACGAGTGGCAGGACAACGTATAGGCCCACAGCAAGATGACGTTGGCCAGTAGAACGAGGTTGCCCAGGCCGAAGCCGCCGCCGTCGGTGCCCCAGAAGGCGCGGATGGCGTCCCACGTGTTGATTATCGAGATCAGGAACGCGGCGTAGAACATGTACCGATGGGCGTTCTGGAAGATCAGCGGGAATCGGGTCTCGCCGCTGTACGTCTTGTGGCCGTCCGGCACCGCACACGCGGGCGGCGAAGCCCAGAAGCTGCGGTAGTAGGCCTTGCGGTAGTAGTAGCAGGTCAGCCGGAACAACAGCAGGAAGATCAGCGTGATCGCGGCGTACGGAATGATCGGCCAGTTCGGAAGGAAACGACCCCATTCGGCCGCGGCCGGCGTGCACCCGTTGGACAGACACGGGGAGTAGAACGGCGTCAGGTAGTGGTATCCCGGTCCCTCGGAGAAGTAGTCACTTTGCATGAATACCCGGACCGTCGCGTACGCCAACCAGGCCACGAGGCCGATGACGGTCAGCAGGGGCGATAGCCACCAGCGGTCCGTACGGAAGGTCTTTTCCGAGATCGCGGCGCGGGGCCGCGGTACGGCCGCCCCGGCGGACGGTGGTCGAGCCGTCGTCGTGGTCATCTTCGTCTTCGCTCCCTGACGGGTCTGCTAAGCCCGGGTCAACTCCGAGCGTGGCCGCACGTGATCAGCTACAGCTTTGGGTGCGGCGAGCACGTCGGAGATCCTGGTCCGCGACAGGGCAGGCCGAAGATCGCGAGCGCCACGCCGCCCCCGCGTCGGTGCACACGTTACGCCCGCGGTTCGGGCACACATGGCATCGAGGGGCAGTCTGATCCTTTGATCGGCGGGAAGGAAAGCCGTCACCTCACATTTCGGGGATGTTGTGCACAACTTCACTTCCGCCGCCGCCGCTTGCGCACCGCGGCCGCCCTCGTCGGCGCGCTGCCCAGCGCCCAGCGCTCAGCGCCAAAGATCACCGCAACCTCTCCTCCCAAGGTCATCGCAACTTCCGTGAAGTCGCCGTGTCCGGCTCGCGTTTGGTGGGCGACTTCCGGGAAGTTGCGCGGATCTTGAACGCTGGGCGGCGGCGAGGCGATGGCCGCCGTCGGCGGCGGGGGTGACGAGCCGGACGGGCGGCGCGTGCGCTACCGCGTCGATCCCGCTCCGGTGCAGGCCGCCCTGCGCTGGCTGACCGCGCTCGCCACCGATTGGGACGACCGTTTCGACGCGCTCCGCCGACACGTCGAGCAACCAGGGGAGTGCGTCGAGAGGCCGTAACCGATCAGCCGGACGCGCCGCCGGTGAAATTCCAGGACGCGAGGTGCAGCGCCGGGCACCGGAAGGACGCGACCGAGTAGTTGTTCGGCACGGCTCGTGCGTGCGTTCCGACACCGAGGACGGCGCCCGGCCCTAGCGCCTGCGGGTACGACTGCGTGAAGCGGAAGTTGCGCAGCGGCTGGGTGATCTCGCCGTTCTCGATCAGCCATACGCCGTTGCGGGTGAGACCGGTCATCACGAGCGTGCGCGGGTCGAGCACACGGGTGTACCAGTGATCTGTCACGAGGATCCCGCGTGACACGTGCGCCACCAGCGCCGCGATCGTCGAGTCGGCCGCCGGCCCGTCGACCTCCGACACGTCGGACGCCCCGGCCGGCGCGCCGTCGCGGCCGGATGGCCGCAGCATCAGGTTCAAGGCGAATGCGCCGAACACCCCACCACCGCTGTTGCCGGTGGACTCAGTGCCGGCCTCACGAGCCGTACGGCGGTTCTGGACCGGCCCAACCGTCCGGCCGTTCTCGATGATCGGCGTGACCCGTCGGGGCGTGCCCTCGTCGTCGAACGGCAACCCGATCATGCCCGGGCTCACTGCGTCGTCGACGAACGTGATCGCCGCGTCCATCTGCTGCTCACCGGCGGCGAGGAACGACCGGCGCTCGTTGACTGCCTTGCCGTCGAAGCCGAACATCGCCAGTGCCTGCAGAACGTCGGCGACCGCGGTCGGTTCGAGCACCACTTCGTATCGCCCCGGTGGCAACTCGCTGGCGCCATCGCCCGCCCGCGCCTTGGCCGCCGCCCGTGCGCCCAGTTTCGCGCCATCCAGTTCCGACAGGTAGGCGGACGCGTGCCGAGCCGATCCGTCGCTCGACGCCGTACGGGCGATGCCGTCCATCGCGATCTCCGCTGTCGCACCGCATACGGCCTGGCCGGCCGAGTTCGAAAAGGCGGCGCGCGAGTGCCGCGTGCGGCAGTAACCCGCCGTCGTCAGGCCGCCAGCGGCGTCGACGAACGCGCGAATGCGATCAGCGCGATCGGCCGGCGAGGCGTTGGCGATCGCATCGTCGACGGTGCCCTCGGTGGCGAGCTTCGCCGCCGGCGCCAGGCCGGGCCATCCCGGATCGAGCGGTGCCAGTCGGGCCGAGTCGAGCGTGCGGTCAACGAATCCGTGGAGGGCGTCGTCGCCGGTCACGGTCGTCGTGGCCGTGACGGTCCGACCGTCCACATGCGCCACCAGCCGTACGGTTGTGGTCTCGTCGGCGACGTTCTGGTGGATCATGGAGTTCGCGAAGCGGGTCAGCGCGAGATTCGTCGTATCGACGAGCACCTCGGCCTCGGCGTTCGGCGCGG
>DASQPR010000649.1:0-7217 GCA_035643815.1 Micromonosporaceae bacterium
CCGGCGGCGAGCGGCAGATGCTGGCGATCGGACGGGCCATGGTGGCGCGGCCCCGGATGCTGCTGCTGGATGAGCCGTCACTCGGTCTCGCGCCCCGCGTGACGACGCAGATCATGACGATGCTGCGGCATCTGTGCGACACGCGCGGGTTGACCGTTCTCATCGTCGAGCAGAACACCCGTGCCGCGCTGTCGGTCGCCGATGTTGGCGTCGTCATCTCGCTGGGCCGCATCGTGCAACGGGCCAGCGCGGCGTCGTTGGCGAGCGACGAGTCACTGCGCCACGCGTACCTGGGGTTCTGAGGATCGATGCCACGGCAAGCGGAACGACACAACTGAACGGCCGGAAGGAGTGAGGGTGGAGCGGTTCGTCTTCCTGACCGTCGACGGGCTCGCCCATGGGGCGATCTACGCCGCGTTCGCGCTCGCGCTCGTCCTCATCTGGCGCGGCACCCGCGTGGTGAACTTCGCCCAGGGTGCGATGGCGGTCGCGGCGGCGTACATCGCGTATTCGGTGGTGTCGGCGACCGGGAACTACTGGGTGGGCGCGCTCGCCGCCATCGGCGCCGGTCTCGTGCTCGGCATCGCCGTCGAGCGTGGCGTGATGCGGTTCGTCGCGCACACCGCACCGCTCTCGGCGATCGTCGTGGCGCTCGGTCTGAGCCTGCTAATCGCCGCGATCCTCGGCATCGTGTACGGAGTCGACCAGCGGCCGTTCCCGGTGCCGTTCAGCCGGACCCCGTTCACGATCGGCGACTACTCGGTGTTCTCACCGTTCACGCTGTTCACCTTCGGCGTGGTGGCCGTCATCGTGATCGCCATTGGCGTGCTGTTCACCCGTACGTCGATCGGCCTGCGGATGCGGGCGGCGGCGTTCGCACCGGAGACGTCCCGGCTGCTCGGTGTGAACGTGTCGCGGGTGCTCACGCTCGGCTGGGCGCTCGCCTCCGTGGTCGGCGCGATCGCTAGCCTGCTCATCATCCCGACCGCGTTCCTGCAGCCGAACGCGATGGACCTGGTGTTCGTCACCGCGTTCACGGCGGCCGTGATCGGCGGGCTGGACAGTCCGGTCGGCGCCGTCGTCGGCGGTCTCGTACTCGGTCTGCTGCTGTCCTACACCAGCGGCTACCTGGGCAGCAACGTGACGTCACTGGCGGTGCTCGTACTGCTGGTCGTCGTCCTGCTGCTGCGCCCGGGTGGCCTGTTCACGATGCGGCAGGCGAGGCGGGTATGACCGGGTCCGAGAACGCGTCGACGTCGGCGGCGGCCGGCGGTGGCTTCCTTCGCCGCCTGGCCGGGCCGCCGATCCCCGGTCGACCGGTACGCGGTCCGATGCTGCTGCGGCACCTCGCCGTGGCGGTCATCGCGCTCGCCGTCATGTGGTATCTGACCGATCACGTCCAGGCGTTCTACGACTTTCAGATCGCGACGATCGCGGCCTACCTGTGCGTGGTCGCGGGTCTGACCGTCCTGACCGGGGTCAACGGCCAGGTGTCTCTGGGGCATAGCGCGCTGATGGCGGTGGGGGCCTACACGACCGCGCTCATGCTCGGCAAGTTCAGCGATCATTCGGTCACCAGCCAATGGACGGTGGCCGTCGCGCTTGTCGTCGGTGTGATCGCGACCGGAATCGTCGGCGCCGTCATCGGTGTGGCCGCCGCGCGGCTGCGTGGCCCGTACCTGGCCGGCCTGACGCTCGCTATCGTCGTGGCCGTCCCGTCGATCACAACTCAGTTCAGCTCGGTCTTCCACGGCGACCAGGGCGTGTCGGCGCCGGCGCCGCCCGCACCGGCCTCGCTCGGTCAGTCCTTCCCGCTCGAGGAGTGGCAGGCGTGGATCGCCCTGCTCTGCGCCGGCATCACGCTGTTCTTCCTGGCCAATCTCGTGCACGGCCGCGTCGGCCGCAACCTGAGGGCGGTACGGGACAACGAGGTGGCCGCGCAACTCGCCGGCATCAACATCGCGCGCACGCAGGTGATGGCGTTCATGGTCAGCGCGGTCTGCGCCGGACTCGGCGGCGGCGTCATCGCACTGATCAACCAGAACGTGTCGCCCGACAGCTATGCCCTAACCTTGTCGCTCTATTTGTTGCTGGCGATCGTGCTCGGCGGGCTGGGCAGCCTGTTCGGTGCGATCTGGGGATCGATCGCGATTGTCCTGCTGCCGTATTACACGACCAAGCTCATGGATCACCTCAACGTGTCCGCCGCCGAGGCGTCGAAGTTGCGCGGCAACGTACCGCTGGCGATCTTCGGTCTGGCGTTGATCGTGATCGCCATCGCCGCCCCAGGCGGCATACAGGGCCTGCTGCGACGCGCAGGCCGATGGATGCGTGCGCGGCTCGTCAGGACCCCGCATGCACCCGCGTCACCGCCTCCGGTCGGGCCGCGTCCCGCGACCGAGCCCGAAGGCAACACCACCTCCACTCCCACACCCACCCACGAAGTCACGACCTGAAAGGTCGGTGTCGCATGGCACATCACACTCGACGAGGGATAGCCCTCGCCGCCTCCATCGGAATCGTCACCGCGCTGGCCGCGTGCACGAGCGGCAACAGCGGTGGCGGAGGCAGCGGTGGCAGCACCGCGGCCGCCAACGTCCCGGGCGTCACCTCGACCACCGTGACCGTCGGTTCGCATCAACCGCTGACCGGCCCGGCCGCTCCGGGTTATTCGGAGATCTCGCCGGCGACGAACGCGTACTTCCAGTACGTCAACGCGCACGGCGGCGTCAACGGTCGCAAGATCGTCTACAAGGTCATGGACGACGGATACAACCCGGCGACCACGATCACCGACGTGCACCAGTTGGTGCAGCAGGACAAGGTCTTCGCGATCCTGAACGGTCTCGGCACGCCGACGCACACCGGCGTGCTTCCGTTCCTCAACGACAACAAGGTGCCGGACCTCTTCGTCGCGTCGGGCAGCACGACCTGGAACCAGCCGACGAAGTTCCCGTACACCTTCGGCTACCAGACCGACTACACGGTCGAAGGCAAGATCCTCGGCTCGTACATCAAGCAGAACTTCGCGGGCAAGAAGGTCTGCTTCTTCGGGCAGGGCGACGATTTCGGCGCTGACGAGCTCGCCGGTGTCAAGCTCACGCTCGGCGCCAGTGGCGTTGCAAACGCGCAGACGTACGTCGTGACGAACCAGAACGTCGCCCCGCAGATCGGCGCGCTCAAGGGCGCCGGATGCCAGGTCGTCGTCGCCGCCACGATCCCGGGCTTCACGGCGCTGTCGCTCGGGACGTCGGCTCAGCTCGGCTTCCACCCGCAGTGGATCGTCTCGAACGTCGGCGCCGACTACGCCACGGTCGAAGGGCTGCTCAAGGGCGCTCCGCTGCTGGAGGGCGTCATCACCGACGGCTACCTCCCGGCAGCCTCGGACACGAGCAACCCATGGATCCAGCTGTTCCAGATGATCAACCAGCAATACAACAAAGGCGCGGCATGGGACGGGAACACGGAGTACGGCATGAGTGTCGGCTACCTGTTCGTCCAGGCGCTCCAGGCGGCCGGTAAGAACCCGACCCGCCAGTCGATCCTCGACGCGATCCAGAAGAACGGCTTCACCGGACCCGGCATCGTTCCGCTCGGCTTCTCGGCGACGAGCCACTCCGGCTACACCGGCGTACAGATCGCGAAGATCACCGGCAAGACGACGACGCTGATCGGCACGCCGTTCACGACGGACGACAGCTCCGGCCCGGTCACTCCGTACAACGGGACGTCCGGCTCGGTGCCACCGAACGGTATCCCGCAAGGCTGATCCTCGCCCTCGGGCGCACGGTGTGCGGCCGTCGATCCATAGTGGATCGACGGCCGCCCACCCCTGGGTCCGGGCGCGCCCCGCGGTCCGCCAGCGACCCAACCGTCCGCCACCGACGGAGGAGGCCGGATGTCCGAACGCGTACGCGTCGACGGCCGTACGGCGCGCGCACAGCGCACCCGGGCGGCGATCGTCGACGCCCATCTTGGGCTGCTGGCCAGCGGCGACCTCAAGCCGACCGGCGAGCGCATCGCCGACGCGGCCGGGGTGTCGCTGCGCACATTGTGGACGAGCTTCAAGGACATGGAGACGCTGTTCTCCGCGGCCGGTCAACGGCTCATCGAGCGGCAGCTAGCGGTGTTCGTGCCTATCGATCCCGCGCTGCCGTTGCCGGACCGCGTCGAGGCGTTCTGCCGCCAGCGGGCGCGGATGTTGGAGATCCTGGCTCCGGCGGCTCGTGCGGCCGTGCTCTACGAACCGTTTTCCGTGGCGTTACGACGCAACCGGACGATCGAGCTGGGGCGAGTCCGTGACGAGCTCGTGCAGCTCTTCGGGGCCGAGTTGGCCAATGCCGGTGACGGCGGTGAGGAGTTGTTGCGCGCGCTGCACGTGACATCGACGTTCGCGTGCTGGAACGTGCTGCGCGACAACCTCGGCCTGAGCATCGATGCCGCCCGAGGCGTCATGGCGCGTACGGTTGCCGCGCTGCTCGGGGCGGCGTAGCACCGCTATTCGAACTCGATCAGCGATCGCGCGCCCACTCCGGCCGACATCCGCTCGAACGCGGTCGGCACGTCGTCGAGCCCGATCCGGTCGGTCACGAGCCCGGACACGTCGAACTGCCCGGTGCGTACGAGTTCGGCCAGCACCGGCAGGTCGGCGGCCGGGTTGCCGTTGCCGTACACGCACCCGCGCAGCGTCCGGGCGAAGTGGAACAGTTCCAGGGCAGAGAACTCCACCTTGTCGTCGGCGCGGCCGATGCCGACGACGGTGGTCGACCCGCCGCGCCGGGTCGACGACCACGCCGACCGGATCGTGGCGGCGCGGCCGACACACTCGATCGCGTGATCGGCGCCGTCGCCGGTGATTTCCCGAATCTTCCGGGGCACGGCCGGCTTCGCGTCGGCTGCCCTTCCATCGGCCGACGGCGGCGGATCGGCGACCAGGAAGTCCGTCGCGCCGAGCCGGCGGGCCAGCTTCTCCTTCTCCGGCCGTACGTCCACGGCGATGATCGGGCTGGCGCCGGCGATCCGGGCCGACTGCAGCACGGCCAGGCCTACGCCGCCGAGGCCGAACACGACCACGGACTCCCCGGGCCGCACGCCGGCGGCATGATTCACCGCGCCGTACGCCGTCAGTACGGCGCAGCCGAGCAGCGCGGCGTCTTGGAACGGCACACCGTCCGGCAACGGCAGCACCCCGCCGGCCGGAACGACCGTCTCGGTCGCGAACGCGGCCGTGCCGAGCCCCGCGAACAGCGGCGTCTGCGAACCGGCCAGGTTTGCATAATGCGTAGCGGCCGCGTCGGCGCCGTGAATGCACAAATAGACCTCGCCGCGGCGGCAGAACTGGCACTCGCCGCAGGCCGGCGACCAGTTCAGCACGACCCGGTCACCCGGTGCGACATCGGTGACGTCCGCACCGATCGCGACGACTGTGCCGGCCCCTTCGTGGCCGAGTACGGCCGGGACCGGTTGCCGCAGCGTCCCGTTCGACAGCGACAGATCCGAGTGGCATACGCCGGCCGCGGCCAGACGTACGCGGACCTGCCCCGGTCCGGGGTCGGGCAAATCGATCTCCGCGACGCGCATCGGCGCGCCGATCTCGGTCAACACGACGGCACGCGGCACGACCGCACCTCCGACTTCGATGGGGGATGGGCTCGATGAGGATGGGCCCGATATGGATGGTCTGGGTGAGCCTGGGATGCATGAGCGCGGTTTGGGTGAGGGTGGTATCGGCGACGAGTCCGGTCGGCGGGCTAGAACTGTTGCGACTGATACTGCAGGAACTCGGTGAGCCCGTGGCGGCCGAGTTCGCGGCCGATGCCGGAGGACTTGAAGCCGCCGAACGGTGCGATCGGATTGAACGCACCACCGTTGATGTCGACCTGGCCGGTGCGCATCCGGGCGGCGAAGGCCGACGCCGTTTCGGCGTCCGCGGCCCAGACACCGCCGGCCAACCCGTATTTCGTCCCGTTCGCGATCTCGAGCGCCTCGTCCTCGTCGCGGTACCGCATGATCGACAGGACCGGCCCGAAGATTTCCTCCTGCGCGATGCGCATGTCCGCCGTGACGTCCGCGAACACCGTCGGCCGCACGTAATAGCCGACGTCGCGTCCCTCGGGTGGTTGCGCGCCGCCGGTCACCAGGCGCGCGCCTGCGGCGGCGCCGATGTCGATGTAGTCGCGCACGCGGGTGCGCTGGCGTTCGGCGACGAGCGGTCCGATGCGCGTACCGGCGTCGAATGGGTCCCCGGTCGGGTATTTGACCGCCGCCTCACCGGCCATCGCGACCGCCTCTTCATAGATCGACGCGTGCACGAGCATGCGCGTCCACGCGCTGCAGGTCTGACCGCCATTGAGGAACGCGTTGCCGACGCCGACCTTGACCGCTTTGCCGAGATCAGCGCCGGGCAGGATGACGTTGGCCGACTTGCCACCCAGCTCTAACGCCACGCGCTTGAGTGCACCGCCGGCGCTGCCACCGATCCGCTGGCCGACAGCGGTCGAGCCGGTGAACGAGATCATGTCGATATCGGGGTGGTCGACGAGCGCCTGGCCGGCGACCGGTCCGGTGCCCGACACCACGTTCAGCACACCGTCGGGCAGCCCGGCCGTCTGGAACACGTGCGCGAGCAGGTACGCGATCAGTGGCGTGTCCTCGGCCGGCTTGAGCACCACCGTGCAGCCGGCCGCGAGCGCGGCCGCCACCTTCGCCACGACCTGGTGCAGCGGGTAGTTCCACGGCGTGATCGCGCCGACCACGCCCACCGGCTCGGCGCGTACGACTGAGTTGCCGATCTTCTCGGTGAACTCGAAACCGGCCGCCAGCGCGGCGAAGGAATCCAGCACCGTGAGCGGAAGGCCGACGTGGAGTCGCTGCGCGAGCTGGATCGGCGCGCCCAACTCGGTTGCGATCAGGTCGGCGGCCTCGTCCGCGCGAACCTTGAGCTCGTCTCGCGCCGCGCCCAGGACGGCGGCTCGCTGCCTCGGGTCGGTCGCGGCCCAGTCGGTGGCGGCGGCCCGGGCGGCGCCGACGGCCGCGTCGACGTCGGCCGCGTTGCCGGCCGGTACGGTCGCGATCACCTGTTCGGTGGCTGGGTTCACGTCCTCGATGGCGTCCGTCGTCGCCGGGTCCTGCCACGTTCCGCCGACGAAGATCTTGGTTCGGCTCGCGATATGCATAATCCGATCATCCACCGGTCGGATGTGGGACGCCGATCGGGT
>DASQPR010000650.1:0-4281 GCA_035643815.1 Micromonosporaceae bacterium
GTACGTGAGCCGACCGTGATCCATCCGCGTGTAGAGCTTTCCCTTCTTCTCCAACGCGTCTTTGATCTCGAACATGTCCGCGAAGTCGCTAGCGGCCTCGATGCGTACGGTCAGGTCAACGGCTTTGTCGTCGTGATTCAGGATGGTCAGGTTCTCGTGGAACCCGCCGCCGACCGCGCGCCGCCGGATCACCGACAACTTGGCGTCGACGTAGATGGTGCCGGTGCCAGGGACCAGGAAGAAGCGGGTCTCGAAATACTGCAGATCGTCGACCGACAGCACATTGAGCCGCTTGCCGTCGACGGTCAGCAGCCACTTCGACAGGAATCGCGTGTCGTTCGAGAACAAACCGGTCGGCTCGGTCGGCGACGCCTCGATGTCACCGCGTTCATCGCTGACCACGAACGTGTTGCCGTCCAGGATCCGTACGAGTCCGTCTCCCATCGTCACCACCCCGCCACGGTCTCGACCGCGTTCGCCCGCCGAGCATTCGCCGGTGGCGGCAGCAGTCGCTGGAAGATCACCATCATCTCCGGGTTGCCCTCGACCGACAGTGCACCGCGCAGCACAGCTGCCAATGGGTTGGCTTGACCGGTGACGATGGCGTCCATGACGCGGCGCTCGACCCGGATGACGCATTCGGCGGGTCCGTTATCCCGGCATACGGTGATGTGGCCGCGATCGATTTTCAGACAGTGAATGTTGGTTTCGCCGCGGTGCGTGACGTCGAATCGCAGGGCGCCGTTGACGCGGCCCACCAACGGTTCGTGCCCGCGGTGGCCGAGTTGCTGGAAAAACTCGTCGGTCGGGTTGGTCATCGATGTCTCCCCCGGTGTTCGGTTCTGGCTCGCGGACCCGTTGGCTCGAGTGCCGGTTGGCTCCTGTGCCGGTCTTTGTCGTGTGCCGGTGGCTCCCGGACCGGTTGGCTCCCGGACCGGGTGGCTCCTGTGCCGGATGGCTCCCGGACGTGGTCAGGCGGCGTGGACCCGAGCGGATCTCGTGTCTTGATCGTGGCGGTCGACGGTCGTTTGCCGTGCGGATTGCCGGAACTCGTCGAGCCGGCCGTTTCGGCGAGTACGATCTCGCTGGCCGGGTTCCTCAGGCGCGGACCGGCGTCAAATACACACGCATGACGCCCGGATCCGTGGCGAGCCGCGCCCGGATGTCGCGCAACCGGTCGAACGCCTCAACGGCGGTCAGCGCCTCGGCGAGGACGACGTCGGCCGTGATCAGCCACGTGCGCGGCCCGATGACCAGCACATCGAGCCGGGCGATCCGCTGCAGGTCCGGCGTCTCGCTGATGACCTGCCGGAAGCCGTCCGTGATTGATTGCGGCGCGGCCTGGTTGGTCAGCAGTTCCCGTTCACGCGCGGCGAGCCGGACGGCGACGAGGACGAGGAGGACACCGATCGCGATGCTCGCCGCGGCGTCGGGCACGGCCGAACCGGTGACCTGATGCGCGATGAGCCCGACGGCGGCCAAAGCGATGCCGATGACGGCCGCGCTGTCTTCGTAGAACACGGTGGTCGGCGTCGGATCGCTGGTCCGGCGTACGTAGACCCGCAGGCTCACGCCGCGGCCGCGCGACTCGGAGCGCAACTGACGATAGGCGGTGCGCCACGACGTCAGCTCAAGTGCGAGCGAGACGGCGAGGACGACGTATCCGACCACGACGTCATCCAGCCGATGCGGATGCTGCAACTGGTAGATGCCCTCGACGATCGCGGTCAGGCCGCCGGCGACGAAGATGCCAAACGCCGCGAGCAGCGACCAGAAGAATCGATCGGCGCCGTACCCGAATGGGTGCGTGTCGTCGGCCGAGCGCCGACTCGTCCGCAGGGCCACCAAGAGGAAGACTTCGTTGCCAGTGTCGGCGACCGAATGGGCCGCCTCGGCCAGCAGCGCGCTCGAACCGCTTATGAACGCCGCAAATCCTTTGGCGAGCGCAATAGCGACGTTGATAGCAAGAGCGACGACGACGGTGCGGAGGCTTTCCGGTTGCGGCTCGTCGTGCGTCGCGCCGGACATCGTCACCTCCGCGAGGCTCTATCGACCCAGCCGATGCGCAGCGCAGCCGCGAGGCTTTATGACCCAGCCGACCCAGCCGATCCGGCCAATCCAGCCGATCCAGTAGCGCAGCCGCGAGGCTCTATCGGACACGCGCAGGCTATCAGCGATCAGCCGTCGTCGGAGGCGACCGTGAGGGGCTCGCCGAGGCTGCAGAGCAGAGACGGAACCCGGCGCCTACGCGGCGGCCGCTCGCAGCGTGATGCCGTGGCCCGGCTCGTCGTCGGGCACCCGTAGCTGGCCGCCGGACGCGGTGGCCAACCTGTCGAACACGAGCGCGTCGGCCGCCACATGGTCGGCGAACCATTCGGCGTGGCGAAAGTTCGGGATCGCGGCGCACACCGGCGCGTGTAGGTGCGGCGCGCAGTGGCTGGATACCTGGACGCCGTACGCGTCGGCGATACTCGCCGCGGCCAGCATGCCCGTGTAGCCGCCACATCGGCTCGCATCGATTTGGAGGCAATCCACCGCTCCGGCGGCGAGCATCGTGCGGAAGTAGTCAACGGTGGTGCCGTACTCGCCCGCGGTGATCTCCTGCCGAAGCAGACCGCGCAACAACGCGAGATCCGCGAGCCGATCCGAGGAGACCGGCTCCTCGAACCAGACGACGCGCTGACGTTCCAGGTCGGTAGCGAGCGCCACTGCCTGCTTGGTTTGGTAACCGCCGTTCGCGTCGACCATCAACGCGACCGTCGAGCCGATCGTACGGCGGGCCAACGCGATCCGGTGAGCGTCACGCTCGAGGTTCCCGCCCCGATCCTCGCCGATCTTGATCTTCACTGCGGTCATGCCGTCGTCGACGACCCACGCGGTGAGCTGCTCGACGAGCTGGTCGTCGGTCATGCTCGTAAAGCCACCGCTGCCGTAGAGGGGGACGCTCGATCGGACCCGGCCGAGCAGATCGGCCAGCGGCGCGCCGAGCACCTTCGCCTTGAGATCCCACAGCGCGACGTCGACCGCCGAGATCGCGAGGGACACGAGACCGGGGGTCGGCGCGTTGCGGGATGCCTGCCGCATGCGCAGGTGCGCGAGCCCAACGTCGGTGGCACCGACATCGCGTACGACCGGGGCCAACACCTCGTCTACAACGGCGGCCGCCGCGGCCGGACCGTACGTCCAACCGAGGCCAACGCGATCGCCCGCCAGGGCCTCCACGGTCACTATCACGGTCGCGTTCCAGGCCAGCGTGCCGTCGGATTCCGGCCGTGGCAGCGGGATGCGATGCGATCGCACGCGCAACTCGGTGACGAGCGGCCTGCTCACTCCGGGCTCACCGTACGTTCCGGCCGAGCGGTCACGCGTTCCCCGCGTACGGCGGCCGCGACGACCTCGGCGAGGTGGACACCGCGGCGGCCCGATCCGGACGCGCCGATCTGCGTACGGCAGGAGAAGCCGTCCGCCATGATGAGCGTCGACTCGTCGGCACTGCGTACCGCCGGAAAGAGCACACGCTCGGCGGCGCCGAGCGATACGTCGCGGTGTTCGGGCGTCATTCCGAAATCGCCGGCTAGACCGCAACATCCGCTGTCGAGGATGTCGACCTCCAGCCCGATGCGCGCCATCACCGACTTATCCGCGTCGGCGCCCAACACGGCGTGCTGGTGGCAGTGCGTCTGTACGAGCGCCTTCGGCGCCCGGTCGTCCGGCGTGCGGATCGTCGGAGCGAAGTCCTTGGCGTCACGGTCGAGCAACTCCGCGAACGTCACGGTCAGCTCGCCAAGACGCGTCGCGAGCGCGATGAGATTCTCCTCGGACGGCTGGCCCGCGCCACCACCGGTCAACAGCCGCGCGGCGTCTTCGCGCAACACGGACGTGCAACTCGGTTCGAGCCCGACGATCGGCGTACCGGCCGCGAGGTGTGGCTCTAGCGTCTGCAACGTCCGGGCCAAGACGCGCTTGGCCACGTCGAGCTGGCCGGTGGAAATCCACGTCAGACCACAACAGACGGCCTTCGCCGGTATCTCCACCCGAAAACCGGCCGCCTCCAACGCTTCCGTCGCGCTTCGCGCCACGTGCGGTGACAGGTAGTTGGTGAACGTGTCCGGCCACAACAGGACGGTGCCGCGGCCTCGTCCGGTTGCGGCTCGCTTGTGCTTGCGCCGGAACCATCGCGTGAACGTACGTCGAGCGAATCGCGGCACGTCCCGCTGTTGGTCCACGCCAGCGATGGACTTGGCCACACGGCGCACGCCCGGTATGTGGGTGATGGCGTTG
>DASQPR010000651.1:0-3972 GCA_035643815.1 Micromonosporaceae bacterium
AGATCCTCGAAGACAGCCTCCAGCACGAGGTCGGCATCGGCGAACGCGGCCTTATCGGTGTCGCCGCTCACGAGACCGCGAAGCTTCGCCGCCTTGCCTTTGTCGAGGCGGCCCTTGGCCACGAGCTTGTCGATCTCGCCGTGGACGTAGCCGACGCCCTTGGCGACTCGCTCGGCGTCCAAGTCGGTCAGGACGATCGGCACCTCGAGCCGGCGAGCGAAGAGCAATGCGATCTGGCCGGCCATCAGCCCGGCACCGACGATGCCGACCTTCGTGACATCGCGCGCCAGCGAGGGCGACGGCGCACCGGCCGGCTTACGGGCCCGGCGCTGGACGAGATCGAACGCGTAGAGCCCGGCGCGCAACTGATCCGACCGTACGAGATCGGCCAGCGCCTCGTCCTCGGCCGCTGTCCCGTCGGTGAACGACGCGTCCTTCGCGAGCGCGAGCAGATCCAGCGCCCGGTACGGCGCCGCCGGAGCACCGTGCAGCCGGTCGTCGAGCGTCTTGCGGGCGAAGCCGATGACGGCGTCCCACATCTCGCTGCGGTCGACCTCGGGCCGCTCGACTGTGATCTTGCCGGACACAACCGATGCCGCCCATGCAAGCGACCGCTCCAGGAAATCGGCCGGCTCGAAGATCTCATCGAAGATGCCGAGCTCGCGAGCCTCGGCCGGCCGCAGCATGCGATTTTGCATCAACGGATTCTCGACGATCACCTTGGCCGCGCCGATGACGCCGATCAGGTTCGGCAGTAACTGCGTACCGCCCCAGCCGGGCACGAGACCGAGTGACACCTCGGGCAGCGCCAGCGCGGCGGCGCCGGTCGACACCGTCCGGTATTGGCAGTGCAGGGCGACCTCGAGTCCACCGCCCATAGCGGCGCCGTTGACGAACGCGAACGTCGGCACCGGGCGACCGTCGACGGATGCATCCTTCAGGCGCCGAAAGACCCGATGTCCCATCCGGCCGACCTCGAGCGCCTGTTCGCGCGACGTGATCCGCGGCATGCCGGTGACGTCGGCGCCAACGCTGAACACGTACGGCTTGCCGGTCAGCGCGACGAATGCCGGCTTGGCATCGAGGGCCGACGTGATCGCGGCGTCCAAGCTCGCGAGGCCGCCCGGTCCGAATGTGTTCGGCTTGGTGTGGTCGAACCCGTTGTCGAGCGTGATGAGCGCGGCCGGGCGGTCGAGACCGGGTACGCGTACGAACCGCAGCCTCGCCTGTGTGACGACCTCATCCGGGAAAGCGCTGGTGTCGATGGTCATGCTGATGCCCCCTCGGCAGCGGCGGTGCCGTTCCAGTGCGGGTTTTCCCAGATGACGCTGCCGCCCATGCCGATACCGATGCACATCGCGGTCAGTCCGTAGCGGACCTCCGGATGCTCGGCGAAGTGCCGCGACAGCTGGGTCATCAGCCGTACGCCGGAGGAGGCGAGCGGATGGCCGACGGCGATCGCGCCGCCCCACGGGTTCACGCGAGGGTCGTCGTCGGCGATGCCGAAGTGGTCGAGGAACGCGAGCACCTGGACCGCGAACGCCTCGTTCAGCTCGAATAATCCGATGTCCCCGATGGACAGACCGGCCAGGCGCAGCGCCTTCTCGGTCGACGGGATCGGGCCGATGCCCATCACCTCGGGCTCGACGCCGACGAAGCCGTAGCTGACCAGGCGCATGCCGATCGGCAGGTCCAACTCGCGAGCGATGTCCTCGGCCGCGAGTAGGCACGCGGTCGCGCCGTCGTTCAGCCCGGCGGAGTTGCCGGCGGTCACCTTGCCATGCGGCCGGAACGGCGTCCGTAGGGTCGCCAACTTCTCCATCGACGTTTCCCGGGGCGCTTCGTCGATCGCGGCAAGGTCCCAGGCGCCTTCCTCGTCCCGGACAGCCATCGACACGAGGTCGGGCTGGAGCTTGCCGTTGGCGTACGCCTTCGCGGTCTTCTCCTGTGATGCGAGGCCGAATGCGTCGACGCGCTCCTTGGTGATGCCGGGCAACCGGTCGTGCAGGTTCTCCGCGGTCGCGCCCATCACGAGCGCCGACGGGTCGACGAGCTTCTCGGCGATGATGCGCGGGTTCGGGTCGACGCCCTCGCCCATCGGATGCCGGCCCATGTGCTCGACGCCGCCGGCGATGGCCACGTCGTAGGCGCCGACCGCGATCGCGGAGGACACCGTCGTCACCGCGGTCATCGCGCCGGCGCACATGCGGTCGATTGCGAAGCCCGGCACCGATTTCGGCAGACCGGCCAGCAGCGCCGCGGTCCGTCCAATGGTCAGGCCCTGGTCGCCAATCTGGGTGGTGGCGGCGATCGCCACCTCGTCCACGCGCTCGGGCGGCAGGCTCGGGTTGCGGGACATCAGCTCGCGGATGCAGCGGATGACAAGGTCGTCGGCGCGAGTGTTCGCGTACATGCCGCCGGCCTTGCCGAACGGAACGCGGACCCCGTCGACGAAGACGACGTCGCGGACGGAACGGGGCATATGAGTCTCCTCAAGCACGACGCAATCGGATGTGTATCGCCATGTTACTCATGAGTAACGGTGCCTCGCGACGGGGTCGGCTGTGGCTCAGACCACATGGTCGCGGTCAGTCGCGGTTGCCAACAGGTAGTTCAGTCGTGGGTCTCGCCCCGGTCTGGTGTCACGCCGCCGCTCCGAGCCAGGCGGATCGCACCATCGGCGCCGCTTGGCCCCCTTGGCGCCGGCCCGCTCGGGCCGACGCCGAGCGACGCGACGGATCGAGGATGTTGCCGCCCATCGCGACCCGCGCCTTGCGATCCGGGATGATCAACGCGACGGTCGCCCCACGCGCAAGTGCCGAGACCTGGTCAGCGACCTTCCGCATCGGGCCGGCACCCTGGGGCATCGGGGCCAGCACCACGATCCGGTCGGCGCCCTCGGCCAGATCCGCGTTCGCCCATGACCGCAGACCTCCGTCGATGAAGCGGCGCTCGCCGATCCGCGCCGGCGGCCACACCGTCGGTACGGCGCAACTCGCTGCGACCGCGTCGGCGAGCGACACGCCAGTGCTCCGATCGAACACGGCGACCTCGCCGCTCACCGCGTCGACCGCGACGATCAGCAGGCGACGGTCCGGCCACGATTGGCTCGGCAGGCGCTTGACGATCACCTGGTGCCGAGTTGCCTCGGACACTGTTCGGGCCGCGAGCGCACGTGCGCCGACTCGTTGTCGGAAGCGTTGTGGGCTGGGCGAGCGCAGCATCGCGGCCGCCGTCATCAGATTGAAGCGCGCACCGAGCTTCGCCGGGATCTCGGCCGACCCGCGCGCGAGCTGCGCCTCGTAGAGCTGCTCGATCGGCAAGCCGGCGGTCAGCTGCGCGCCGACCACGGAGCCGGCCGACGTGCCGATCACCGTGTCCGCGTCGGTCACGTCGACGCCGTCGTCCGCTAATCCAGCGAGTATGCCCAGCTCCCAGGCTGCGCCGGTCAGACCGCCGCCACCGAGCACGAGCGCGGTCGTCATCGTCGGCCTCCTCGAGGTGGGTGGTAACGATATTTTGCGTGACGGTACGGGCGGATCTCAGTCAACATGGGCCATGCTCATCGACCACTATGCGGCGTACGGGATCCGGTTGCGTACGCCCCGCCTCGAGTTGCGTCTGCCGGATCTCGACGACCTGGCGGCGCTCGCCAATACCGCAATCGAGGGCGTGCACGATCCAGCGGACATGCCGTTTCTCGTGCCGTGGACGGATGCGGAGCCGGCGGCTCGCGGACGATCGGTGATCAGCTACAACCTTGGTGTTCTCGCCTCGGCATCGGCGGAGAACTGGCACCTGCCGTTCTGCGTCGTCTACGACGGCACGCCCATCGGCATCCAGGACCTCTCGGCGCGCGAGTTCGGCGTCACTCGCGAGGTGTCCAGCGGCTCGTGGATCGGCCTGAAGTATCAGGGCAATGGCATAGGCACCGAAATGCGGGCGGCGGTGCTGCATCTCGCGTTCGAAGGC
>DASQPR010000652.1:0-2281 GCA_035643815.1 Micromonosporaceae bacterium
TTGGAACGGGCCGGCGTCACGCCGGACCAGGTCGAATACGTGATCATGGGCCAAGTGCTGCAGGCCGGCGCCGGACAGATCCCCGCCCGCCAGGCCGCGGTCAACGCCGGCATCCCGATGACCACGCCGTCGATCACTATCAACAAGGTCTGCCTATCTGGCCTCGACGCGATCGCCCTGGCCGATCAGCTGATCCGCGCCGGCGAGTTCGACATCGTCGTCGCGGGCGGCATGGAGTCGATGACGAACGCACCGCACCTGCTCATGAACCAGCGGCAGGGGTACAAGTACGGCGACGTGGTGATCAAGGACCACATGGCGCTGGACGGCCTCACCGACGTCTATGACGTGTGCTCGATGGGTGAATCCACCGAACGGCACAACGGCCGCTACCACGTGACGCGGGAGGAGCAGGACGAGTTCGGTGCGGCGAGTCACCAGCGTGCCGCGGCCGCGCAGAAGAACGGCGTCTTCGCCGAAGAGATCGCGCCGATCGAAGTGCCACAGCGCCGCGGCGACCCGGTCCTGATCCTGGAGGACGAGGGCATCCGGCCGGAAACGACGGCCGAGTCGCTGTCCAAGCTGCGGCCGGCGTTCGCCAAGGACGGCACCATCACCGCCGGCACATCCTCGCCGATCTCCGATGGGGCGTGCGCGGTCGTCGTGATGAGCAAGGCGAAGGCCGAGGAACTGGGCTTGGAATGGCTGGCCGAGATCGGCGCACACGGCAACGTGGCCGGTCCGGACAACTCGCTGCACGCGCAGCCGGCCAACGCGATCGAGCAGGCGCTCCGCAAGGGCGGCCAGACCATCGCCGACATCGATCTCATCGAGATCAACGAGGCCTTCGCCGCGGTCGGCATCGCGTCGACGCGCCAACTCGGCGCCGATCCGTCGATCGTGAACGTCAACGGTGGTGCGATCGCGCTCGGTCACCCGATCGGTATGTCCGGCGCGCGCCTCGTGCTGTCGCTCGCCATGGAGCTCAAGCGTCGGGGCGGCGGGACCGGCGTGGCCGCCCTGTGTGGCGGCGGGGGCCAGGGCGACGCGTTGATCGTGAAGGTGCCCAGCGTGTCCGTCCCGAAGTCGTGAGCGGAGCCGCTATTTCGAGCGGTCCGGCGGCGGTCCAGCGAGCGAATCTCCGGCGCAGCAACGACGTGCCGGCGCTGATCGCTGGCGCCCGCGACGGTGATCACCGTGCGGTGGCCCGCCTCATCAGCTTGATCGAGAACGACGACCCGAAGCTCCGCGAGGTTGCGGCGGCGCTGACGCCGTACACCGGGAAGGCTCGCGTCATCGGCCTGACCGGCGCGCCCGGCGTCGGCAAGTCGACCACCACAAATGAGCTGGTACGGGCGCTGCGAGCAGCCGGCAAACGGGTCGGCGTACTGGCGGTGGACCCGTCGAGTCCGTTCACCGGTGGTGCGATCCTCGGCGACCGCGTCCGGATGCAGGACCACGCGACAGACTCCGGCGTGTACATCCGGTCGATGTCGTCCCGTGGCCACCTGGGCGGGCTGTCCGCCGCCGCGCCGCAGGCCGTACGTGTGCTCGATGGCGCCGGTTGCGACGTCGTCCTGGTCGAGACGGTCGGCGTCGGGCAGGCCGAGGTCGCAGTCGCGAGTCTGGCCGACACCGTAGTGGTGCTGCTCGCACCGGGCATGGGCGACGCCATTCAGGCTGTCAAGGCCGGCATCCTGGAGATCGCCGACGTGTTCGTGGTGAACAAGGCCGACCGGGACGGCGCCGACGCGACGTACACCGACATCCAGGGGATGATCGCGCTCGGCGATCGGGCGCCGGGTGAGTGGCGACCTCAGGTGGTCAAGGCGTCCGCGGCTCGCGGGCAAGGCATCGATGACGTTGTTGAGGCGCTCGACAAACACGAGTCGTGGCTCGTCGAGCACGACCAACTGCGGGCACGTCGCGAGGCGCGGGCCGCGGCCGAAGTCGAGGCGATCGCGCTGGGTGTCCTGCGTGGACGAATCGGATCGCTTCGCGACGGCGAGGCGCTGCCGGCGCTGGCGGCGCGAGTCGCGGCCGGTGATATCGATCCGTACGCCGCCGCCGACGATCTCCTTGCGGGGCTAGAACCGTAGACGCTGTCGGGCCGGAACCGTAGGCGCAGGACGCCGGATCACCGCATCGATGCCGTACCGCAAGGTGCGCCACGCAACCATGGGCGGTAGCTGAGGGTCGGACAGAACGTGACCATCGCTAAGCGCGCCCGCCGCCGTCCCACGACTCGGGCCAACATCTCCGACGCCCCCGCCGGACCGGC
>DASQPR010000653.1:0-2516 GCA_035643815.1 Micromonosporaceae bacterium
ACACGCAGATCGGCCTGACCTGCCCGGCGTCGGTCGGCGACGTCATCAACTACGACATGGGCATCTACACAGCCGACGACTACGGCAATCCGTCGCCGGTTTACCCTCCGATCCCGGCGGACGCGGCTCTCAAGGCCGACCAGGCGCGGCAGACCAAGATCACGAGCGTCGCCGCGTCGGCTGGCGGGCTGAGCGCACCCCAAACGATCTGGCACGCGACGAATTCCAAGGTCCGGATCGGTCAACAGGCGGTGGCGGTCACGTCGATGACGCTGCCCGATTTCGCCGACCACGTGCACCCGGTTGCGGGTCCGTCCGGCTCGGGCGCGTGGATCCCGGACGGCTTCGCCAACGCGTACCACCTCAAGGTCGGCGATCCGCTGGTCTACACGTCGATCTGGGGGCCGCCGACGAAGCTCCGGGTCGCGGCCATATACACCGACCTGCGCGGCGACCCGAGCAACCCGGCCTTCTGCAGCATGCATGACCTGATCTTCGGCCCACGCGGCGCTCAGCTGGCGAACGCCGCCGTCGCGCCGATCGTGCTGATGGACCAGGCGACGTTCCTCACCGGCGTGGTGCCCTACCACAGCAAGGCGACGATCAACTTCGCGCTGGCCGACGCGAAGATGCCGGCCGACCAGACATCCCACGTCATCGCAACGATCAAGACGGTCAACCGGACCTTTGCCACTCTGATGGGTGCCTGCCAGGGATGCCAATCGTCGGCGTCGCAGTTGACCGCGTTCGCGACCCGATCCCAGCTTGCCCGCTCCGGGATCAAGCCGACCGTCTTGCCGATCACCGCCGCCGGCGTGCTGGTCGGTCTCGTCGTGGTTGGCGCGGCGGCGGTCTTCTGGGTGCTTCGACGTCGACGCGAGTTGACGGTGCTGTCGGCCCACGGCATTGGCTCGGCCAGTATCGGTGTCAAGGCCGTGCTCGAGGCGCTGCCGGCGCTGGTGACCGGAGCCGCTCTCGCCTGGGTCGGCGGCTGGTGGCTGGTGCACACCGCCGGGCCGGACCCGCAGATCGCCCGCAGCGCGATCATCGATTCCCTCCGGGCCACGATCGTGGCGCTGATCGCCGCGATCATCGTCGTCGGCGTCGCGGCAGCGCTGCGCGCCCGTACGCTCACCGACGAGCGTCGCGCCCGGCACCGTCTGCATCTCGGCCGGTGGCCGTGGGAGTTGCTGATCATTGGAGGCGGAGTCTGGGCCGCGATCAGCTTCGGCTCGGCGACGGTCACTCGGGACGCCCCGGGCGGCGACGGCGGGCTCGTCGTACAGGTCCCGCCGAAGTTGCTCATCGTCCCGCTGCTCATCACGGTCGGGTGCCTGATGCTCATCGGCCGCGTCGTCGCGCTCGCATTGCGATCCCGACGTACGGGTGGAGGCGGTGTCGCCGCGCGCCGCCGGGATGCCGGTGGCGAGCGGATCCGGCGAACCCGCTCGATGATCTGGTATCTCGGCTGGCACCGCGTGGCTCGCGAGGCCGCGGTCGTGGCGGTGTTGGCCGGTGCGACGGCGCTCCCGATCGCGCTCGCTACGTACGGCGACGCGGTGACCCGCTCCGTACAGGCGACCGTCGATGGCGAGGCCAAGCTGCTCGTCGGAGCGGATGTGGTCGTCGCCTTGAAACAGCCGATCCCGGTACCGGCGGCATTCGGCAACGACGCGACCGAGATATTGCGCCTGAGCGGAGTGTCGATCGCCGGCAACAATCTGAACCTGTACGCCGTCGATCCGGGCCAGTTCGGCAAGGTCGCATTCTGGAACGACCAGATCGACGGCAAGTCACTGTCGTCGATCCTGGCTCCGCTGTCGGCGCCGCATCGGCCCGGCACGCCATTTCCGGCCGTGACAAGCGGCAATGTTCCGTCCGGCGTACAGGCACCGACGTGGGGTTTCGCGACCTCGACGACGTACGACCTGACGAAGTACGAGACGCTGCCGGCCGAGCAGGGCGGCTACAAGTCGTTGATCGTGACGAAGGAGTCGCTCGGAACCGAAGCGTCCGAGGCTCAGCCACAGTTGTGGATCCGCGGCGATCCGGCCATGATCCGGGCCAAGCTCGCCGCGCTCAACCTGCCCGTCATCACCTCGTCGAGCGTCGACCAGGTCTACTCCGGCACGGTGTTCCAGCCGTTGACGTACACGTTCGAATACCTGACCGCACTATCGATCCTCACCGGCGTGGTCACCATCGTCGGACTGCTGCTGTACGTCGAGGCACGGGCACCGGGTCACCGGCGCGGATACGTCATCGCGCGGCGGATGGGTCTGCGTACGCGCACCCACCGTCGTGCGCTGTTGGTGGAACTCGCCGTACCGCTGATCGCTGGGCTGGGTCTCGGGCTCGCGATCGCGATGTCTCTGACGTACGCGTTCTCGACCGGTTTCGACGTGGATCCGACGTTGCCGCCGCACACGCTGATCACGATGCCGGCCGCGGTGATCGTCGGCATCAGCGTGGCGGTCGCGATCGTCGCGGTGCTGGCTTCGAGCTTTGCCCAACTC